>JAOPZL010000164.1 GCA_025964175.1 Solirubrobacterales bacterium | reverse complement strand
TCGTGACGGCGTTCCTCGCCCAGCGGCTGATCCAGCGCGACAGCGGCCTCGGCCTACGCGCCGGCGCCGACGTGCCCGGCGCGGTGCTCATCACCTCGGCGCTGATGCTCGCCGTCTTCACGATCGTCAAGCCGGCGGCCGACGACGGCTGGGGCTCGACCGGCGCGCTCGGCCTCGGCGCCGTCTCGCTCGCGCTGCTGGCCGCGTTCATCGTCCGCGAGCAGCACGCGAGAAGCCCGCTGATCCCCCTGCGGATCTTCCGCTCGCGCAACGTCTCGGGGGCGAACGCGATCCAGGCGCTGTCGGTCGTCGGGATGTTCTCGATGTTCTTCCTCGGCGCGCTGTACCTCCAGCGCGTGCTCGGCTACGACGCGCTGGAGACCGGCCTGGCCTTCCTGCCCGTGACCATCGTGATGGGCTACTTCTCGCTGCGCCTGTCCGAGCCGCTGATCACCCGCTTCGGCGCGCGCGCCACGCTCGTGCCGGGGCTGCTGATCATCGTCGCGGGGCTGCTGCTCTTCATGCGCGCGCCGGTGGACGGATCCTACGTCCCCGACGTGCTCCCGGTGATGGTCCTGCTCGGCATCGGCGCCGGCGCGTCGTTCCCGGCGCTCATGGGCCTGGCGATGTCGGGCGCGACGCCCGAGGACGCCGGCCTGGCCTCCGGTCTGGTCAGCACGATGGCGCAGATCGGCGGCGCGATCGGCCTCGCCGTGCTGGCCACGCTGTCGACCACCCACACGCAGACGCTGCTGGACGCGGGCGAGTCGACCAAGGCCGCGCTCGTCGGCGGCTACCACCTCGCGTTCCTGATCGGGGCGGCGACGATCGGCCTGGCCGTCATCATCGCGATCCTCGTGCTCCAGCCCGCGCGGGCCCACGCGGGCGGGCACGCCGGCGAGCCCGCCGCAACGCCCTCCTCCGAGGTCGCGTAGCCTCGTCGCGCTCAGCTGTCGGACACGATCCCGACGACGCGAGCGGGCGCGGCGCTCGCGCCCTGGATCTTCAGCGGGAAACACGCGACCGTGAAGCCGGTCGGCGGCAGCGCCGCGAGGTTCGTGAGGCGCTCGATCTGCGAGTACGGGAGGTCGACCTGGTGGGCGGCCCACAGGATCCCGGCCTCGTCCTTGGCCTTCGCCTCCTCGGCCTGGCCGAAGAGCGGAGCGTCCCAGCCCCAGGCGTCGATGCCCATGACGCGCACGCCCTGCTGGTAGAGCCAGATCGTCGCCTCGGCCGTCACGCCGGGGCCGTGCGTCATGTACTCGGGCTGCCCGTAGTAGCGGTCGGTGCCGGTGTGGACGAGGACGATGTCCAGCGGCTTCAGCGTGTGGCCGGCCGCGGCGATCCCGGCCTCCATCTGGTCGCGCGTGACCGCGTCCCCGTCCTCGCGACCGGTCGCGTCGACGACCACGCCGGGAGCGAAGAAGCGCTCCAGCGGCAACTGATCGATCGTCTCCGACGGCTGGCCCTGGATCGTCGAGTTGTAGTGGTAGGGCGCATCGAGATGGGTGACGCTGTGGGTCCCGATCGAGAGCCGCTCCGCCGCCGGTCCCTCGCCGCGCAGCAACAGCCTGCGGTCGATCCCGAGCAGCTGCTCGAACTCCGCGGCGCCCTTGTCGTGGTTCTCGTAGGAGATGTCGGTGCGCAGGAAGTCCGGCGTGCCTGCCGGGCTGGCGCTGATCAGGTGGGACAGGTCGATGATCGCCATGGGGCCGGAAACCTATTCGCCCGGCCAAAACCGGCGGGGCATGAACGCCCCAGATCGAGTATCAGGTAGGCGTATACTCGCCGCCATGAGAGAGGGAGACGTGCTGTGGTCGCCCGGCCCGGACGCGCTCACGCGCACCCAGATGGGCCGGTTCCTGAGGTGGGTCAACGCCGAGCGCGGGCAGGATCTGGCCGACTACGACGCGCTGGAGACGTGGTCGATCACGGACCTCGAGGGCTTCTGGGGCGCGATCTGGGACTTCTTCGAGGTACGCGCGCAGACGCCGCCCGAGCGCGTCCTGGGCCGGCGCGAGATGCCCGGCGCGGAGTGGTTCCCGGGCGCGCGCCTGAACTACGCCGAGCACCTCATGGGCCGTGACGAGGACGTCGACCGCGTCGCCGTCGTCGCCCGCTCCCAGACCCGCGATCCGATCGAGCTGACCTTCGGGGAGCTGCGCGACCGCGTGGCGCGCTGCCGCGCCGGGCTGCAGCGCCTGGGCGTCGGCCCCGGCGACCGCGTCGCCGCCTACCTGCCCAACATCCCCGAGGCGCTGATCGCGATGGCCGCGACGGCCTCGCTGGGCGCCGTGTGGGCCAGCTGCGCGCCCGAGTTCGGCGCCCGCTCGGTCATCGACCGCTTCGGGCAGATCGAGCCGAAGGTGCTGTTCGCCGTCTCCGGCTACCGCTACGGCGAGAAGTGGGTCGACCGCCGCGCGGAGACCGCCGCGATCCGCGAGGGCGTCGGCACCGTCGAGCACCTCGTCCACGTCCCCTATGGCGAGCCGGGGCTGGATGACAGCGTCGGCTGGGAGGACCTGCTGGGCCGGCCGGCCGAGCTCGCCTTCGAGCCGGTGCCGTTCGACCACCCGCTCTACATCCTCTTCTCGTCGGGCACGACCGGACTGCCCAAGGCGATCGTCCACTGCCACGGCGGCATCCTCGTCGAGCACCTCAAGAACCTCGGGCTGAGCTGGGACCTGCAGCCCGGCGACCGCCTGCAGTGGTTCTCGACGACCGCGTGGATGATGTGGAACGCGCTCATCTCCGTGCTCCTGCTGCGTGCCTCGATCGTGATGATCGACGGCAACCCCGGCTACCCGGATCTGTCGATGCAGTGGTCGGTCGCCGCGGAGACCGGAGCGACCCACGTCGGGTTCGCGCCCGCCTTCCTGATGGGCTGCCGCAAGGCCGGCCTGCAGCCGGGCCGCGATCACGACCTCTCGGCGGTGCGCCAGCTGCTGACGGCCGGCTCGCCGCTCCCGGTCGAGGGCTACGGCTGGGTCTACGAGCAGCTCGGCGACGACGTCCTGCTCAACAACGGCAGCGGCGGCACCGACATCTGCTCGGGCATGGTCGGCGGCGGGCCGCTGCAGAACGTCTACGCCGGCGAGCTGGCCGGCCGCGCCCTCGGCGTCGCCAGCGACGCCTACGACGAGGAGGGGCGGTCGCTGGTCGGCGAGCTCGGCGAGCTCGTCATCACCCAGCCGCTGCCCTCGATGCCGGTCGGCTTCTGGAACGACCCCGGCGACGTCCGCTACCGCGCCGCGTACTTCGACGTCTACCCCGGCATCTGGCGCCACGGCGACTGGATCCGCTTCACCGAGCGCGGCAGCTGCGTCGTCACCGGCCGCTCCGACGCGACGCTCAACCGCGGCGGCGTGCGTCTGGGGACCTCCGAGCTGTACGCGGTGGTCGAGGACGTCGAGGAGGTGCTCGACTCGCTCATCGTCTACCTCGAGGACCCCGAGGGCGGCAACGGCGAGCTGATCCTCTTCGCCGTGCTGCGCCCGGGGATCGACCTCGACGACGACCTGCGCCGGCGGATCGCGACCTCGCTGCGCAGCGCCCTGTCGCCGCGCCACGTGCCGGACACGATCGTCGCCGTCCCCGCGATCCCGCGCACGATGACGGGCAAGAAGCTCGAGGTTCCGGTCAAGCGGATCCTGCAGGGCACGCCGGCCGAGCGGGTCGCCAGCCGGGACGCGCTCGCCGATCCCGACGCGCTGGACGCCTACGTGGCCTTCGCCGCGGGGCGCTGACTAGGGCGTCGCGGCTCCGCCGTCGCCACCGGCGCCGGGCGTGGCGTAGCCGTCGGGCGACACGGCGCCCGCGTCCCCGGTGCCGACCGCGGCCGGCGGGG
>JAOPZL010000163.1 GCA_025964175.1 Solirubrobacterales bacterium | reverse complement strand
GCGATCGTCGCGACAGCCGCCTGCAGCTCGTCAGCCGTGCGGGCGACGAGCAGCACGGCGGCGCCGGCCTGCGCCAGCGTCTGCGCGCACCCCAGGCCGAGGCCGCGCCCGGCCCCGGTGATCAGCGCGACCCGGCCGTCCAGCGACCAGCGGTCGCTCATCAGCTGTGCGCCCCGACCCGCTCCAGGCGCATCGTCGCGGTCAGCCCGTGCCCGGCGAGGTTCTCCGCCGCGCAGATCGCCTCCACGGCGGGGGCGACGCGCAGCGTGCCCTCGTCGGTCAGCTCCTGGTAGGTGCAGGTCTTCAGGAACTTGCCGACCCACAGCCCGCCGGTGTAGCGGGCGCCCCCGAGCGTCGGCAGCACGTGGTTGGTCCCGACGGCCTTGTCGCCGTAGGCGACGGTCGCGCGCTCGCCCAGGAACAGCGAGCCGTAGTTGCGTAGACGATCGAGGTACACGGGGAGCTTGTCCTCGGCGACCTGCACCTCGAGATGCTCGTTGGCCGCCTCGTCGGCGAGCCTGATGGCCTCGTCGTCGTCGGCGGCGACGGCCACCCAGCCGTGCTGCTGCCAGGCGACGCCGGCGACGTCGGCCGTCGGCCACGTCTGCAGCAGCGAGTCGACGGCGTCCATGACCGCCCGCCCGACGTCCTCGCCGATGGCGATCAGCCCGGCCGCCGAGTTGGGACCGTGCTCGGCCTGACCGAGCAGGTCGGCGGCGACGAGGCGTGGGTCGGCACTGTCGTCGGCGATGACGAGGACCTCGGTCGGCCCGGCCAGCAGGTCGATTCCGACGCGCCCGAACAGCTGGCGCTTGGCCTCGGCCACGTAGGCGTTGCCGGCGCCGACGAGCATGTCGACCGCGGGGAGCCCGTCGATCAGGCCGAAGGCGAGCGCGGCCAGCCCCTGGACGCCGCCCAGGGAGAGGACGGCGTCGGCTCCGGACTGCTGCATCGCGTAGAGCATCGCCGGGTGCACGCCGCCCGCGCGCTGCGGCGGGGCGCAGCCGATCACGTCGTCGACGCCCGCGACCTTCGCCACGCCGATCGTCATGAACGAGGAGGCGAGCATCGGGTAGCGCCCGCCCGGCACGTACGCGCCGACCGTCTGCACCGGGATGTGCTTGTGGCCGAGGACGACGCCCGGACCCATCTGGACGCGGATCTCGCTGAGCGAGTCGCGCTGGGCCCGGGCGAAGCCGCGTACCTGCTCCAGCGCGAACGCGATGTGACCCTTGAGCTCGTCGTCGAGCGCCGCCTCGGCCGCGGCGTAGTCGGCGTCGGTGGCGATGAACGACTCGGGCGACCACCCGTCGAGCTCGTGCGACCAGCGCCGCACCGCGTCGATTCCGCCGAGCTCGATGTCGCGCAGCATCGACGAGACGCGGTCGCGCAGCTCGTCGGTCGCCTGCATCGTCGGGGGGTTCGGCTCCTTGAGGAAGTGCGTCATGCGGGGGTCTCCGTTCAGCGCCGCTTGGGCGTTCCGCAGTCGATCGGCTCGACGCCGGGAACGACCGTGTTGCTGATCGTGCCGATGCCCTCGACGGTCATCTTCACGACGTCGCCGGGAGCCAGCGGCGGCGGATCCAGCTTGCCGCGGCGCCCCCACAGCTCGCCCAGGCAGCCCGAGCCGCAGGTGCCCGAGCCGATCACGTCGCCGGGCATCAGCCAGGCGCCGCGCGAGGCGTAGACGAGCATCTGCGCGAACGACCAGGCCGCCGAGGCAAGCGTGTCGCTGCCCATCTCCTCGCCGTTGCGCCAGACCGTCATCTTCAGGTCCAGGCGCCCCTCGGCGTTGCGGTACGGCTCGAGCTCGTCGGCGGTGACGATCCAGGGCCCGAGCGTGGAGGCGAAGTCCTTGCCCTTGGCCCAGCCCATGCCGAGCCGGCGGTCGAACGCCTGGAGGTCGCGGGCCGACCAGTCGTTGAAGACCGCGTAGCCGGCGATGTGCGACTCGGCGTTCTCGAGGGTCAGGTCGCGACCGCGGGTGCCGATGATCGCGGCGACCTCGAGCTCGTAGTCGAGGCGCTCGGCGCGCGGCGGCACCTCGATGTCGTCCCCGTCGGCGAACAGGGCGTTGGGGTTGGAGAAGTACCAGGCCGGCGCCTCGTACCAGGCGTCCGGAACCTTCGCGCCCGGTCCCTCGGTCATGACCATGCCCTCGATGTGCTGCTCGAAGGCGACGAAGTCGCGGACCGACGGCGGGTGCAGCGGTGGGAGCAGCTTCACCGTGGACAGCGGCGTCGGGTCCTCGGCGTCGTCGAGGATCACCTGACGCTCCTGGGGCGTGGAGTCGAGGATCGTCAGGACCTCGATCTCGGGGGCGACGGCGCGGACGGCCTGCTCGACGACGATGCCGACGTGGGTGACGCCGTCATGCTCGTAGGTGGCGATGCGCATGGTGGTTGCTCCTTGCTCGTCAGTCGATCTCGGCGTAGTGCTCGACGGCGGGTGCCTGCGCGAAGTACGGCCCGATGAGGGCGCGCCACTGCGCGAACAGCTCGGACTCGCGGAAGCCGACCGTGTGGTCCTCGACGGTGTCCCACTCGAGCAGCAGCAGGTAGGTGGACGGGTTCTCGACGCCGCGAGCGATGCGGATGCCGTGGAAGCCCTTGGCCTGCGCGAGCACGTCCTCGGCCTTCGCCAGCGCGGCCTCGAAGTCGGCCTCGCTGCCTGGGGTGATCGCCATCAGGGCCCGTTCGATGATCATCGCTCTCTCCTGTCGGTTGCGGATGTCTTCACAGTGTCACCACGCCGCCGACGACCCGAAGCGACGCCCGCTGACCGCGGCGGCCCCATCGGAGGGCGGGTGGGCAGGACGCGATGCGCTGCATACGTATGTTTAACTGGCGCCGCGCCCGACGTCAAGCTGCCCCCAGGCTGCCGACCTGGTCGCGTGTCAGGATCATTCATACGTATGTCGCCCTCCGCCGGCCGACGCCCGACGAGCCACGACGTCGCCCGCCGCGCCGGCGTGTCCCAGCCGACCGTCTCCCGCGCGCTGCGCGACGACCCCAACGTCTCCGACGAGACGCGGCGCCTCGTGCGCGAGGCCGCGGCCGAGCTGGGCTACATCCTCAGCCAGCGCGGCCGCTCGCTCTCGACGCGGCTGACCGGCCAGATCGGCGTGGTCGTGTCCGACCTCGCCAACCCGTTCTACCTCGAGGTGCTCGACACCGTCCACGACGCCCTGGCCCGCGACGAGCTGCGGATGCTCGTCCTCACGCCCGACGAGGACGACGACGCGTTCATGGCCCGGCTGCTGGACGGGTCGCTGGACGGGGCGATCCTCACGACCACCTTCCTGACGTCACAGCTGCCCGCCGAGCTGGCCCGCCGCGGCTTCCCGTTCGTGCTCCTCAACCGCGAGATCGACGAGCTCGAGGGCGACACCTGCGTCGTCGACAGCGTGGCCGGCGCGCGCCTGGCGGCATCGGAGCTGCTGCGCCTGGGCCACCGCGAGATCGGCGCGCTCTTCGGCCCGATGACCACCTCGACGGGCCGCGACCGCGAGATCGGCTTCCGCCGCGAGCTGCTCGAGCACGGCATCACGCTCGAGGCGGCCCGCTGGCGCCGCGGCGCCTTCGACTTCGCCTACGGCCACCAGGGCGCGCTGGAGCTGCTGGAGAGCGCCCCGACCGCGATCTTCGCCGCCAACGACGTCGTCGCGATCGGCGCCTACAACGCGATCCGCTCGCGCGCGATCGCGATGCCCGACGACCTGACCCTGATCGGCTTCGACGACATCTCCCTGGCGGCCTGGAACGTGTTCGAGCTCACCACCGTGCGCCAGGACATCGGCGCCATGGTGCAGCGCTCGACGAAGATGCTGCTGGAGCGCATCGGCCGCCGCGATGGCGTCCCGCTGCCCCCGCGCCGGGTCGTGCTGGACCCGACGCTGGTGGCGCGGAGGACGCACGGTCCGCCACCGGCGGGCTGAGCGGGGGCTGGGGTGGGCGCCGCCCACGGGCCCGCGGGGCAACAGCGCATGGATCTTGTGCCGCTGAGGGGAACGAGATCCATGCGCTGTTAGCCCTAGCGGCTCGGCTCGCGCTGCGACTCGGCCAGCGCCCGCGCGGAGATCGCCTCGATGAACTGCACGAACGACAGGCCGCCCATCTCGGCGGCCAGAGGCGCCGGGCCGGTCTCGGTCAGCCCCGGGATCGTGTTGATCTCCAGCACCTGGACGTCGTCGCCGTCGAGGCGGATGTCCACGCGCGCGAAGTCGCGGCAGCCCGACGCGGAGTAGGCGCGCGCGGCGACCGCCTCGATGCGCGCCTGCACCTCGGGATCGAGCTCGGCGCGGCGAACGTGCGCGCTGCCGATCTCGTAGTGCGCGGTGAACGAGTAGATCTCGTCCTCGAAGAGGATCTCGGCGACGGGGAGCACGCGCGGGTCGTCGGGCGGGCCGATGACGGTCACCGCGATCTCGCGGCCGGGGACATAGCGCTCCAGCAGCACACGCTCGTCGTAGCTCATCGCGCTGAGGATCGCGCCGCGCAGGGCGACCTCGTCGTGGGCCACGCTGATGCCCAGCGACGAGCCCTGGCTGGCCGGCTTGACGACGACGCCCGACGGGAACTGCTCCATCACGTTGGGCAGCGCGCGGGCCGCGCCGTACTGGGCGAACGCCTGGCGGGTGAACGAGTGCCAGGCCGGGGTCGGCACGCCGCTCAGCGTGCACGTCGACTTGAACAGGTGCTTGTCCAGGCACAGCGCGGAGGCCGGTGCGCCCGAGCCCGTGTACGGGACGTGGAGGATCTCCAGCAGGTCCTGGACCGTGCCGTCCTCGCCGCCGGGTCCGTGCATGGCGATGAAGATGAAGTCGGGCGCGTGCTCCTTGACCGTCTCCACGAAGTTCTGGTCGACGTCGACGATGCGCGCGTCGTGGCCCAGCTCCGCCAGCGCGCGCTGCGCGCGGCGGCCGGACTCCAGGCTGATCGAGCGCTCCAGCGACCGCCCGCCGCAGGCGACGAGGACCCGGCTCATGTGGCGCCACCGCCACTCCAGACGAGAACCCGGCTCATGACGCGCCGATGTGCAGGCCGAGCAGCGCGGACTCGAACGCCCGGGTGGTGGAGCGCTCCTCGCGGGCCTCCTCGAACGCGATGGCCAGCAGGCGCTCCATCAGCGCATCGAAGGTCACGCCGGCCGCCTCGAACAGGTAGAAGGCGAACGAGCCCGGGACCGTGTTGGGCTCGTTGATGACGATCCGGTCACCGGGCAGGACGAAGAAGTCGTAGCGCACGACGCCCGCCAGGCGCAGCGCCGCGTGGGCGATCTTCGCCTGCTCCTGGACCGCCGCGCGCAGCTGCGGCGAGACGTCGGCCGGGATGATGCGGTCCTGGGTGGCCATGCCGGCGCCGCCGCCCTTGGACCCGGCGCCGCCCGCGGCCGCTCCCGCGCTCTTGGCGCTCGCGGCGCCCTTCGAGCTGCCGTCCTTGGAGCCGCCCTTGCCGCCCCCGGCGCGCAGGTACTTGTCCTCGAAGGAGAGCCCGTCCTCACCGCCGATCGGCCGCTCGACCTCGGAGACGATCAGCTCGCCGCCCGGGCGCCCGACGACCGCCGCGTTCAGCTCGATCGCCCCGGTGGCGAACGGCTCGACGATGGCCTGGCGGTCCAGCTCGAAGGCCAGCTCCAGCGCCTCGATCAGCTCGTCGGCGCCGTTGGCGCGGGCCACGCCGACCGACGAGCCCAGCGTGCACGGCTTCACGACGACGTCGCCGGGGAAGCGCTGCACCAGCTCGGCGATGAGCCCGTCCTGATCGGACTCCCACTCCGAGCGCTCGATGCGGCGATGGGGCAGGACCTCGATCCCCGCGTCCTTGAGGACGACCTTGGCCAGGTGCTTGTCCATCGACACCGCGGCGGCGGCCACCCCGCGTCCCACGTAGGGGATGCCGGCGAGCTCGAGCGCGCCGAGCAGCGAGCCGTCCTCGCCGCTCGTGCCGTGGATGGCGTTGACGACGACGTCGACGAGGACGTCGCGATCGCCGCGCAGCCGCGAGGTGGAGGGCTCCACGAACGCCGGCGTGACGCCGAGGCGCAGCTGCAGCGGGCGCGCGTCGGCCGGGGGCTGGGTGGCGAAGGCGTCGACGCTGAGCAGCGACTCCCCGGTCCAGAAGCGCCCGTCGGCGGCCAGGTAGATGGGGACGACCTCGTGGCGCTGCGCGAGGACGGCCATGACCTGCTGGGCGGTGATGATCGAGACGTCGTGCTCGACCGAGCGGCCGCCGAAGATCACGCCGACCCGACGGCGCGCTGCGTTGTTGCTGGGGTTCGCCACGGGCCGCAGGTTAGAGCGCGCGGGGGCGGCGACGGGCGGAGATGCCACTATCTGGCCCCGCATGGCGATGGCCACCGACACGACCCGCATCACCGTCGACGGCGTGGGGACCCGAATCCTGCGCCGGCCGGCGGCCCGGCCCGGGTCGGCTCCCCCCGTGCTGATCCTGCACGGCTGGGGCGCCTCGATCGACGCGGTCGGCTCGATCGTGGCGGGGCTCAGCGACGACCTGGAGCTGGTCGCCATCGACTTCCCCGGCTTCGGGGAGAGCGACCCGCCGCCGGTCGGGTGGGGCGTCCCCGACTACGCGGACTTCGTGGTCAAGGTGCTCGGCCGGCTCGGTCTCGCCCGCGTGAGCCTGGTCGGCCACAGCTTCGGCGGCCGCGTCTCGATCGTGCTGGCCCAGACGCGGCCCGACCTCGTCGCGCGCGTCGTCATCACCGGCGGTGCCGGGCTCAAGCCCAAGCGCAAGCCGAGCTACTACTCGAAGGTCGCGGTGGCCAAGGCCGGGCGCCTCGTCGGAGCCGTCGGCGGCTCGCCCGGCAAGGAGCTCCAGGACCGGATGCGCCGCAAGGTCGCCTCGACGGACTGGCTGGAGGCCGGCGAGGCGATGCGCATGACCTTCCGCCTCGTCATCGGCGAGGACCTCGCGCCGCGCCTGGCGCAGATCACGCGCCCGACGCTGCTGATCTGGGGCGAGGACGACGCCGACACGCCGCTGTGGATGGGCCAGGAGATGGAGCGCGAGATCCCCGGCTCCGCCCTCATCACGCTGCCCGGCGCCGGGCACTACGCCTACGCCGAGAAGGCCGGCGAGTTCAACGTGATCGCCTCCCACTTCCTGAGCGGTGCGACGTGATCGCGCTCGCCGCCGTCCTGCTCGTGCTCGCCGTCGGCGCGCTGCTGGCCGGTCGGCTGCACGTCCTGCTGCACATGCTCCAGCAGGAGCACTACGAGAACGCGCGGCTGCTGGTGTGGATCCGGCTGGACCGGACGCGGTGGGCGCCGAGCGCCGCCACCGCGGCGCTGGTCGCGGGGATCCTCGTCGCGGCCGCCGCCGCGATCGAGGGCTGGCTCGCCGCCGCCATCGCCGGCCTGATGCTGGCCAACCGCGTGTGGTGGGCCCGCACGGTCTGGCACCGCACGACGATCAAGCCCCTCGTCTTCACGCCCCGCGCGCGGCGGCTGTTCGCCGTCGCGCTCGTCCTCGGCCTGGTCCCGACCGCGCTCGTCGCGGCGCTCGTGCCCGGCGACGTGCTGCGGTTCGTGATCGCCGGGGTCGTCGCGGCCGGCACCCTTGCCGTCTCGCCGTGGCTGTTGTTCGCCGCCAACCGCATCCTCGCGCCGTTCCAGCGCATGGAGACCCAGCGCTTCGTGCGCGCCGCCCGCGCGCGGCTGGAGCAGGTGCACCCGACGGTCGTCGGCGTCTCGGGCTCGTTCGGCAAGACGACGACGAAGGCATGTCTGGCCGCGGCGCTGGACCCCATCGGCCCGACCTATCCGACGCCCGCCTCGTTCAACAGCTACCTCGGCGTCGTGCGCGCGATCAACGAGGGGCTGGAGCCCGTCCACGAGAACTTCATCGTCGAGCTCGGCGCCTACCGGATCGGCGACATCGCCGCGATCTGCGACCTCGTGCACCCGAGCATCGGCGTTCTCTGCTCGCTCGGGCCCGCGCACCTGGAGCGCTTCGGCTCGATGGACGCGATCGAGCAGGCCGAGGGCGAGCTCGCCGACGCGCTCCCGCCCGACGGCCTGTTCGTGACCCAGGCCGACGACGAGCGCTGCCTGCGCGTGGCCCGCACGCGCGCGCACTGCAGGACGCTGCTGTTCAGCGCGCAGGAGCACCCCGAGGCCGACCTGTGGGCGGAGGACGCCGAGGTCACCGCGGGCGGCACCGCGTTCACGATCGTCTGGCGCGACCCGACGATCGAGCCCGTGCGCGTGAAGTCGCGGCTGCTCGGCTCCCACAACGTCGCCAACCTGCTCGCCGCCGCGGCGGTCGCGCACCACGCCGGGCTGACGCCGCCGCAGATCGCCCGCGCCCTGCGCCGCGTCACGCCGCCCAAGCACCGCCTGGAGCCGATCGTCAACGCCGCGGCCGGGATCGTCGTCATCGACGACTCCTACAACTCCAACCCGGTCGGCGCCGCCGCCGCCCTGCAGGTGCTGGGCGCCCACGAGGCGCAGCGCCGGATCCTCGTCACGCCGGGGATGGTCGAGCTCGGGGCCGAGGAGCAGGCCGAGAACCGCCTGCTGGGCGAGCGCGCCGCCGCGGTCGTCGACCTCGCCCTGCTGACCGGCCCCCGCGCCGCCGACATCCGCGACGGCATGCTCGCCGCCGGGTTCGACGCGAACGCCATCGTCATCGCCGCCGACGGCCCCGCGACCCACGCGAAGGTCGCCGAGATCGGTCGCCGCGGCGACGTCTTCCTGTTCGAGAACGACATCCCCGACGTCTACGCCTGAGCCGTCGGTCGCCCAGGGCTGATCGCCCGTCAGCGCAGGATCTCGACCAGCAGGACCCAGGCGTTGAGGACACCGCCGACGATCCCGCCCAGGATCGCGGCGAGCACCCAGTAGACGCCCCCGCCGGCCTCCGCGATCAGGCTCACACCGGCGATCAGGTAGGGCACCGTGCCGGGCCCCGCGGTCAGCGCCGCGCTGAGCACGTGCGACTCCCCGTTCCCGGCGCGGGCCTTCGTGGTCAGCACGGCGACCCCGCCTGACAGGACCAGCCCGCCGACGAGCAGCTCGATGCCCAGCGTCGTCGGCGACTGGCCCGGCACCAGGCCGAGGATCGACGCGATGACGACGCCCAACAGCAGCAGGACCGTCGACAGCGCCCGCTCCGGCAGGCCGGGGAACTGCAGGATCCGCTCGACGTTGATCGACACGGCGACGAAGACGAGGCCGGCCAGCGCGGCCGACGCGCCGGCGGACGCGACGAACAGCTCAGTCCACTGCTCGGGTTCGTAGGCGGTCACGCGGGCGAGCAGCGTATCCGCCTCCCACGGCTGACGTAGGCGCCGACTCGATCAGCTTCGCCTAGCGCCCGTCCTCCAGCAGCCGCGCGCCCGCGGACGGCGTGACGATCGTCGCGTCGTCGGGGAGCGTCACGCCGGGCGGGAACAGTCCGAGGACGTGACCGCCGAAGCCCCCGCCGACCATCCGGGCGCCGACCGCCCCGGCCGCGTGCAGGGCGTCGACGGTCTGCTCGACGCCGTCGGCCGAGGCGTCGTACAGGTCGCGCAACGAGGCGTGCGAGGCGTCCAGCAGCCGGCCGACGGCGGCGAGGTCGCCGTCCTGCAGCGCGGTGACGGTCTCGCGCACGCGAACGTCCTCGTCGAGCACGTGCAGGGCGCGCCGGCGCAGGCGGCTGGGCAGCTGCCCGGCGGCGGCGCGGTCGGCCTGCGCGAGGGACTGGATGCCCATCCGCTCGCAGGCCCGGGCGCACTCCCCACGGCGCTCGTTGTAGCCGCCGCCGGCGTGATCGTGCACGACGTGGGAGTCGACGGTGGCCAGCGTCCAGTCCCCCAGCTCCAGCGGCACGGGCTGGACGTCGACGGTGGCGAAGTCGATCAGCAGCGCGGTGTCCGGGCGCCCGCACAGCGAGGCGATCTGGTCCAGCAGGCCGGTCTGCGCGCCGACCCACGTGTTCTCCACGCGCGAGCAGAGCCGCGCGAGCGCGATCGGATCGATGTCCTCGGCGTGGTGCAGCCCGAGCAGCGCCAACGCCAGCGCGGTCTCCAGCGCGGCCGAGGACGAGAGCCCCGAGCCGTGCGGGACCGTCCCCGCGATCTCCAGCGTCGCGCCGCCGACGGGTAGGCCGTCGGCGCGCAGCTCGGCCGCGATCCCGCGCACGAACGCGCGCCAGCCCGATGCGGGCTCGATCGCGTCCAGCGTGAACTGGTCGTGCTGCGCGAAGTCCGCGGCGTGCACGTCGATCGTGTCGTCGTCGCGTCGCGTGGCGGTCACCGTGACGCCCTGGGCGATCGCGAACGGCAGGCCGAGGCCGCCGTTGTAGTCGGTGTGCTCGCCGATGAGGTTGACCCGTCCGGGCCCGAAGGCGACGACGCGGTCACGAGTGCGGCTGGGGCTCATGTGGTCTCCCGCAGGATCGCGCCGTCGGGCACGTCCTGTGGTCCGTGGACGGTTATCTCGCCCTCGACGGTGACGCCGGCGCCGAAGCGCACGTCGCCGTGGACGGTCAGGCGCCGGGCGGCGCGCAGATGCGGCGCGCCGTCGGGGAAGCGCGCCTCGAAGTCGGCCAGCCGCTTGTAATGGGCGGGGTCGAGCTCGATCAGCGGCGCGTCATCGTCGAAGGTGGGCTCCAGGGCGCCATCCGCGCGCAGCGCGTAGGCGTCGGAGCGCACGAGGAGGAGGTCGTCGGTCGTCTTGACCGGGGCGAAGCGCGTGCGCGGGACGTGCAGCGCGCGGGCTCCGCCGATCGCGCCGATCGCCGCGCCCATCGCGGTCTCCAGCTGCAGCACGGTGGGGCTGGCGGGGTCGCCGGGGTCGACCGTCTTGCGGTTGACGATCAGCGGGAGCGGCGGACCGCCGGGATGCTCCTGAAGGAGCGCGCGCAGGGCTCGCAGGTCGACCCAGAGGTCGTTCGTGTTGTACCAGCGCCAGCGCTCGATGTCGCCGAAGGAGGGGTCGCCGCCGGGGACCTGCGCCGTCTCGCGCAGGACCACCCGCCCGTCGCGCAGGGCGAGGTGGCCGCCCTTGCGGTCCGCCGCCGTGCCGCGCACGACCTCCATCACGAACGGGATCTCGTGCTTTGCGATCCACGTCGCGATGCGCGCGTCCACCCGCGCGCCGAGGTTGTCGACGTTGGAGACGAACGCCCAGCGGTAGCCGTGCTGCAGCAGCGTGTCGAGCATCCCCGACGCCTGCAGCGAGACGTACAGGTCGCCGTGGCCCGGCGGGCACCACTCCAGCGTCGGGTCCGCGGGCCAGGAGACCGGCTCGAGCGTGTCGGCGAGGAGCTTGGGCTCGCGACTCTGCAGGAAGTCGGGCGGGACGTCGGAGGCGATCCCCGGATGCGCCTCGAGCCCCTGAAGCGACGGCCCGCGCGTCGCGGCGGAGTCCATCAGCACGAGCGGCAGCCGCACGCCGTGGCGCTCGCGCAGGGCGAGCACCTGGGTGGCGACGACGTCGAGGAACGTGTGCCCGTCCTTGATCTCGATCGATGACTTCGGCGCCGACAGCCCCATGCTCGTCCCCAGCCCACCATTGAGCTTGAGCACGACGAGCCGGTCGAGGACCTCGTGGGCGACCTCGGGCAAGGGCTCGTCGAGGTCGTCGAGCGCGGGCAGGTCGGGCAGCGGCTGCAGCTCGTCGCCGGGCAGGAGGCCGCCCGCCGGGTCGTCGAGCGCCTCCAGGCGCGCGCGGAAGGCAGCGACGGTCGCCTCCCCGGCGCCGTCGGCGACGAGCTTGGCGACGGCCGCCTCGTGCGCGCTGGACATGGCCGTGAAGCTACCCGCTCGCCGCCGGACCAGACCCGGCGTCCCTCGCCAGCGCCCAGCCCGCCGCCTCCGCGATCGTCTCTACCCCGGGAACCTCGGCCAGTGCCGGCGGCCGGCGGACCATGAGGACGGGGATCGCGCGCTCGCGCGCGGCCGCCAGCTTCGCGGCGGCCGGCGCGCCGCCGCTGTCCTTCGTCACGAGCAGGTCGATCGCGTGGCGCTGCATCAGCGCGCGCTCGTCCTCCAGGCGGAACGGGCCGCGGGCGGTGAGGACCTCGTGGTGGAGCGGGACCGGCGGGTCGGGCGGCTCGACGCTGCGGACGAGGAACCAGGCGTCGTCGACCGCGGCGAAGGCCTCGAGCTCGCCGCGACCGGTGGTCAGCAGGACGCGCCGGCCCAGTCCCGGGACCGCCCGTGCCGCGGCGTGGACGTCGTCGACCCAGCGCCAGTCGTCGCCATCGCGCTCCTCCCAGCCGGGGCGACGCAGCGCGAGGAGCGGCGTGCGGGTTCGGGCGGCGGCATCCGCCGCGTTGGCGGAGATCCGCGCGGCGAACGGGTGGGTGGCGTCGACGACGGCGTCGATCGCGTGCTCGGTGAGCCACGCCGCCTGGCCGTCCGCACCGCCGAAGCCACCGACGCGCAGGGCGCCGGAACGCTCTCCCGGCCGCGTCACGCGGCCGGCGAGCGAGGTCGTGACCGCCGCGCCGGCGTCGTGCAGGACCGTGGCGAGGTCGCGCGCCTCGACGGTGCCGCCGAGGATGAGCACCCGGATCATGACCCGCACGCTACCGGCGCGTCGATGCGCCAACCCGCCTGCCTGCCCCGTCCGGCGCTACCCCGCGGACTTCTCGAAGCTGACCGCGTTCTTCTGCTTGCCCACCGACAGCGTGCCCGAGACGACGCCCTTCTCGATCGTGCCGTCGAACGTCCCGACCCGCGGGCCGTCGGTGCTGCCGCTGCGGACGATCGCAGTGCGGCGCGTGGTCCCCGGGGCCCACTTGAAGTCGGTCAGGTAGACGACGTCGATGGAGTCCGGGCGGTGCAGGCTCATGACGCCCGTGGGGACGAGCGGCGCGCCCTGCTTCACCGGCTTGGCGGACAGGGTCAGGCTGCCGGAGTCGGGGTCGCCGCTGGCCAGCGCGGCGGCCACGCGCACGACCGGCGCGTAGAGGCCGGCGCTCGCGCCCGGGTCGACGTCGCTGGGCCGCAGGGCGTAGCGGGAGTCGTAGTCCGTGTCCTTGGCGCCGAGCCCGTCCTGCGCCGGCGTGGGCTCGCCGGTGGACCCCGTGTCAGCCGGTGCCATCGCCGGGGTGGTCGGGCTCGCGCCGCCGCCGGTCTGCGTCGCCGACGCGTCGCCCGGCGTGCCGGTGGAGCCGGTGATCGGCGCATCGGGGTTGGTCCGCTTGTAGGCGACGTCGTACGTGCCGCCCTGGAAGGTCAGGGTCCCCTTCAGCGTCTTGGGGTCGCTGGACGGGTCGAAGCTCATGCTGCCGAGGTTCTCGTGCGAGCCCGGGCTGAGGATCTTGGCCCGCAGCTTGCCGCCCGTGTACTCGAACGGGTACAGGTTGGCGACGAAGTTCGTCTGGCGGCCGTCGACGTCGTAGGTCGCCAGCTGGAAGGTGCCGAACAGGTACGGCGTCTTGGTGATCGTGTAGGCGATCGCCACCTGTCCGCCGGCGATCTTGGCCCGCTTCTCGATGTGCGTGATCGTGAAGCGGCCCGTGAAGGGCGTCCCGATCGACTTGGCGACGAGCACCCGCGGGACAGTCGTGCCGTTGGGGCCGGTGGTGGCGTCGGCGATGCCCACCGCCGCGGCGAGCGCGATGCCGGCGGTGACTGCGGCGGCGACCAGGTGGGGACGGCGGACCATGCCTCGAATGTAGCGGCGCGAGACGCGCGTGCCCCGTACCCGAGGGGGCCGCGCCGGGTCATCGCGAGGGCAGTTGACGGCCGCCGAGCTTGAGCACCACGAGGCGCGCGCCGGGGCGCGTGCCGGTCAGCGCCGTGACGCTCGATCCGCCCGCGACGACGGCCACGTACTGGACTGCGCCGATGCGGTAGCTCAGCGGCGCGGTCCCGAACGGCAGCCCGATCCGCCCCCGCCACACGCGCCTGCCGGTGCGCGCGTCGAAGGCGTAGAGGAAGCCGTCGTCGCAGCCGGTGAGGACGAGGCCGCCGGCGGTCGCAAGCGCGCCGCCGACCGCCGGGGCGGGCAGCGTGCGCCGCCAGCGGACCGCGTTCGTGTCGGCGTCCAGCGCGACGAGGCTGCCACGGGCCTTCGTGCCCGGCGCGACGCGCGCGTTGCCACCGCCCAGCAGGACGGCCTGTGCGTCGGGGTCGCGCGAGGCGGTGCGGTAGACCATGCACAGCCGGACCGTCGGCTGGTAGATGAGCCGGGTCTGCGGGCTGAGCGCGGCC
>JAOPZL010000148.1 GCA_025964175.1 Solirubrobacterales bacterium | reverse complement strand
AGCCGCGCTCGCCTCGCGCGGCGGCGCCACCGCCGCCGGCTGCGGGGCCCGCCGACCGCTCGGGCGCCCGCTTGCGGCGGATGTCGTCGAGCTGGTCGTCGATCCAGTCGCCCGGGTTGCGGGCGGTGATGATCTCGCGCAGTCCGTTCAGGCGCCGTGCGCGCTCGGCCGGGTTCATCGTCAGGGCCGCGTGGATCGAGTCGGCGAGCTCCTGGATGTCGAACGGGTTCACGCTCAGCGCGAACTCGCCGAGCTCCTCGTGGGCGCCGGTGTTCTCGCTCAGGACGCTGACCCCGTCGCGCTCGTTGACGACCGGCCCCTCCTTGGCCACGAGGTTCATCCCGTCGAACATCGCGTTGACCAGCAGCACGTCGTAGTGCTTGTAGGCGGCGACGGCCTCCTCGAGGTCGTCGCGCAGCTTGAGCTGGATCGGCATCCAGTCGGGCGTCCCGTGGCGGTGGTTGACGACCGCGACCAGCGCCTCGATGCGCTCCAGGTACTCGGCGTACTCGGGCACGTCGGTCCGCGACGGCATCAGCTGCGCGATGAACGTGATCCGCTCGCGGAACTCGGGGTGCTGCTCGAGGAAGAGGTCGTAGCCGGTGAACCCGCGCAGGACGTTCTTGGAGAGGTCGGCGCGGTCGACGCGCAGGATCATGTGGTCGCGGCGGCGGTGCAGCAGCTCGGCCTCGAAGGACGCGGTGCGGTCGGACGCGGCGACGCGGCGGGTGCTGTCGGTGTCGATCGGCAGCGGGTAGGCGCGGACCCACACGTCGTGCTCGTCGGTCCGCACCAGCCCGAGCTTGAAGTCGACCTCGAGCCCCATCAGGTCCCGGCAGCACTGCAGGAAGTTGTTCTTGTAGGCCTGGGTGTGGAAGCCGATGATGTCGTTGGCCAGCAGGCCCTCGTAGATCTCGCGGCGGATGCGCGAGGGCAGGACGCGCCAGGCGTCGGGCTGGGTCCACGGGATGTGGATGAAGTGGTGCAGGAAGACCTCGGGGCGCGCCCGCCGCACCAGCCCGGGCAGCGTGTACAGGTGGTAGTCGTGAACCATCACGACCGGCTCCTCAACGCCCTCGATCTGGTCGACGACGGCCTGCGCGAGGTCCTCGTTGACGACGTTGTAGCCGTACTCGAACGCCTCGACCTCGTTGCGGCGGATGTCCGGCGCGTTGCTGAGGTCCCACAGGTAGTGCTGGATGAACCACAGCATCGGGTTCGCGAAGATGTTGTAGAAGCGGTCGTAGGCGTCGGGGTCGCTCTCGACCAGGCGCACCTCGTAGGAGCCACCGGTCGGCGTCTCGATGCGAAACGGCTTGCCCTCGGCCTCCCGCATCCGCTCGATGTCGCCCTCGCTCATCGTCGACGCGATCCACGTCACGGGCCGGTGCGAAGCCAGGCCGGTCAGCGCGGTGACCAGGCCGCCGCTGCCGCGCTTGAAGGACCCGTCGTCGTTGAACGTCACGGGGCCTCGGTTGGAGACGAGGACGAGAGGGGTTCGCGAGTCTTGCGTCATGCCTGACGCCACGCTACCCGGTCCAGGCCCACGTGTAATCGAACGCGTGGGAACCTGACGCGAACCGCCACGGTCAGGCGGGCAGCTCGAACGAGAACGTCGTCTGCCCGGGCTGGGACTCCACGGTCAGCCGGCCCGCCATCCGCTCGGCCAGCTCGTGCGCGATGGCCAGCCCCAGACCCGATCCCTGCACGTCGTCGGAGGTGAAGAACGGCTCGAAGATGCGCTCGACGTCGGCGCGGCGGATGCCCGGTCCCGAGTCGCGCACGGCCAGCGCGACCTGCCCATCGCCGCCGCTGGCCGCCACCACCACATCGGTGCCCGGCGGCGTGTGCACGAGCGCGTTGTCGATGAGGATCCGCAGGACCTGCGCGAGACGCTCGGGATCGCACTCGGCCACCAGGGCCTGGGCGGGCAGGCGCAGCTCCAGGTGGGAGCCGTGCGTGGAGAGCGCGGGCAGGAACTCGCTGGCCACGGCGCGGGCGACAACGCCGACGTCGGTCGGCTCCGGGCGCAGCTCGAGCGAGCCGGCCTCCAGTCGCGAGAGGTCCAGCAGCTCGACGGTCAGCGTCCGCAGCCGCGCGACCTGGTCGCGGACCTGGACCAGGAACGCGCGCCGCGTCTCCTCGTCGAGGTCCTCGTCCAGCAGCAGCTCGACGAAGCCCGACAGCGAGAAGATCGGCGTGCGCAGCTCGTGCGACGCGGTCGCGATGAACCGCTTGCGCGCGGAGTCCAGCTGCCCGAGCTGGCCCTGCATCTCGTCCAGCGTCCGCGCGAGCTGGCCGACCTCGTCGCGCGAGTTGATCGGGAAGCGGGCGCTGAAGTCGCCGGCGGCGACCTGGCGGGCGCCGCGCTGCAGCCGGCGGACGCGGCGGGCGAGCGGCCCGGAGAACAGCAGGCCCGCCAGCAGCGCGACGATCACGGCGAGCCCGCCCGCCACGAGGATCCGGTGGCGGATGAGCGAGACGGTCTCGTTGACGTCGTTCAGCGGCTGGGAGAACACCACGACCCGCGCGACGCGGCGGTTGTAGCGCAGCGGTCGCGCCGCCTCGCCGACCCGGCCGGCGTCGCCGGACTCCAGCCCGGTCCCCGCGCGCCCCGTGCGCGCCGTCTCCTGGGCGACGTCGAAGGAGAGGTCGGAGATGTCGACCTCCTGCGTGGAGTCGGAGATGACGTAGGTGCTGAGCCCCTCCGTCCCGCGGCTGACCCCGAGCAGGGTGACCCGCGCGTTGGCGTTGTCGGCGGCGGCGCGTACCTCGTCGTCGACGGTCTTCTCGTCGACGTTGGACCCGATCGCCTGGCGCAGCGGGCCCGAGTAGGTCCGCGCGGCCTGGGCGAGCGCGCGCAGCTTCTGGTTGGTGAGCTGGTCCTGCAGCGAGGGCAGCACGTACAGCGTGACCACGCCGACCGCCACGAGGGCGACGACGAGGAAGCCCAGGGCCAAGCGGGTGCGGATCGACCCGAGGATCAATCCCGGGAGCGCTCCTTGTCGCGGAAGCGGTACCCGACCCCGCGCACCGTGAACAGGTACTCGGGCTCCTTCGGGTCGAGCTCGAGCTTCTCGCGCAGGTGGCGGATGTGGACGTCGATCGTGCGGGGGTCGCGGAAGGCCGAGTCGCCCCAGATGCGGGTCAGCAGCATGTCGCGGGTGAAGACGCGGCCGGGGTTGCGGGCCAGCGCGGCGAGGATCTCGAACTCGACGAAGGTCAGGTCGACCTTGTGCTGGCGCATCACGACCGACCGCTTGGCGAAGTCGATCCCGAGGTCCTTGACCTCCAGCGGGGCGTCCTCGCCGATCTCGATCGAGCGCGTCAGCGCCCCGCGGCGCAGCGCGGCCCGCACGCGGGAGCGGAACTCGCGCATCGAGAACGGCTTGGTGATGTAGTCGTCGGCCCCGAGCTCGAGGCCCAGGACCTTGTCGATCTCCTCGCTCTTGGCGGTCAGCATGATGATCGGAACGGTCTCGCCCTTGGCGCGCAGTCGCTTGCAGACCTCGAGGCCGTCCATGCGCGGGAGCATGAGGTCGAGCACGACCAGATCGGGCCGCTGCTCGTCGTAGCGGGCGAGCGCCTCCCGGCCATCGGAGGCGATCACGACCTCGTAGCCGTCGCGCTGCAGCGGGAACGACAGCAGCGTCTGAATGGGCTGCTCATCGTCGACGAGCAGGATGCGGGGGGCGCGATCGGGCATTTTCGCCTCATTTCGAGGATAGACGGGCGATACCCTCGGACTTTGTGCACGCGTCCGCGACCTCGACGGATTCCGGCTTGCCCAGATCCCACGGGCGAGTGCACTAGTGCTCGACGTGCGCGTGTACCGGGCCGCCTTCCTGCCCGCGCTCGTGGCGCTCTTCGTCGCGGCGTTCTCGCTCGCCGACCGGCCCGCGCCCGTCGGCTCACCGCTCTCGGCGGACGCGTTCAACGCGCAACGGGCGTTCGGCGCGGTCACCGCGCCGTCCGGCTCGCTGGTCGAACTGGCGCGCGCGTTCCCGGCGCGCACGCCGGGCTCGCCGGACGATCTCGGCCTCGCCGACCGTGTCGCGCAGGCGCTGAGCGCTCGCGACCCCGACACGAACCGGCCCACGTTCCAGATCTCGCGCCTGCGCACGCCCGGTGGCGGCCGCGACCCGGGGGCGCTGGAGACGGTCGTCGGCGTGCGCCCCGGCCTGTCGAGCCATCGCGTGATCGTCGTCGCCCATCGCGACGCCCCGGCGGATGGGAATCCCGCCGACCCCGCGCTCGCGCAGCTCTCCGCGACCGCCGCGCTGCTCGAGCTCGCGCGCGACGTGCGTGCGCGCGATCTGCGCAAGACACTGGTGCTCGTCTCGACCTCGGGCGCGAGC
>JAOPZL010000137.1 GCA_025964175.1 Solirubrobacterales bacterium | reverse complement strand
GAGCGCACGGCCTCGCGCAGCCGTGCCTCCAGCTGGCGCCGCAGCGTCGCGTCCCCGCCGTGGTCGACCGCGAGCAGCAGCTCCCACGGTCTGGTCCCATCGCTCGCCAAAGAACTGGTCCTATGTCGGATGCGTCTCTGGCCCTACCGTACCCCCTTGCGCCGGCCAGATGGCACGGAAGAGCCGAAGGTTTCGTCACGGCAGGGACGTCGAATGACGGGGGCAAGCTGCATTGCCCCGCTGGCGGCGCACCCGGTTCGGCCCCTGCGGCGTTTGCAGATCGTCGTGGGCCCACGCAGCGCTCCTCCCGGGCGTCTGCGTTGGGCCGGGCCGCGGCCCGGCCGGGCGCGGTCCGGTAGAGGCACCGTCGTGCGGGCCAGCGACGTCGTCGCCTTCCGCCAGGGCGTCTGACCTGCGCTAGACGATCTTCCCGGGGTTGAGGTTGGCGCCCGGATCGACGCCCTCCACCAGCGCGCGGATCATCGCCACGCCCGCCGGCGAGATGTCCTCGTCCAGCCAGCGCGCGTGCTCGGTGCCGACCGCGTGGTGATGCGACAGCGTCGCGCCGTGGTCGACGAACGACTGCTGGATGGCCGACTTGACGACGTCGTACTCCTCCAGCGGGGCGCGCGTGCCGGTCGGCTTGAAGGCGAAGGTGAAGTAGAGGCAGGCGCCCGCGTGGTAGCTGTGCGAGAGGTGGCACATCACGTAGCCGGTGACCCCGAGCTCCGCGAACGCCCCGCGGGCGGCGGCGACGGTCCGGTCGTACACGCGCGGGAGCGCCGACCACGGCGCCGCCGTCTCGGAGACGTCGGCGAGCGTGCCGCGGTCCAGGAGGAAGTCGCGGATGTACGGGGTGTCGAACTTCTTCTGGTCGTAGAGCTCGCCGGGGCTGGAGCCGATCGACAGGCCGCCGTGGCGCTTGACGATCTCCCCCACCCGCTTGCGCTGCTGCGCCACGTACCCCTCGCTGCCCTCGTAGCCGATGAACGACAGGCACATCTGCTGCGGGTCGATGCCCTTGCGGGCCAGCAGCTTCTGCAGCGCTGCGGACTTCACGCGGTCCAGCAGCGTCGGCTTCTTGCGCGTGGCGAAGGAGAACTGGGTCTCGCGGGCATCGGAGACGCGGGTCACCGACGGCGCGACCTCGGCTTCGGACAGCTCGCGCATCGCGGCCATCGAGCGCGTCCAGTCGGGGAACAGGTAGCCGAGGATCGTGCGCTGCGGCGGGAGCCGGTGCACCTGGATCGTCGCCTCGGTGATCACGCCCAGGCGGCCCTCGCTGCCGAGGATCATCTCGCGCACCGACGGCCCGGTCGCCTGCGACGGCACCGGCCGCGTGACGAGGACGCCGTTGGGCGTGACGACGCGCACCGCGCGCGTGAGCTCGGCGATGTCGCCGTACTTGTCGGACTGCATCCCCGACGAGCGGGTGGCGATCCAGCCGCCGAGCGTCGAGTGCGTGAAGGAGTCGGGAAAGTGGCCGGCGGTCCACCCGCGCGCCGCGAGCTGCTGCTCCAGCGCCGGGCCGAAGACGCCGGCCTGGACGCGCGCGATGCGCGAGACGTCGTCGACCTCCAGGACGCGGTCCAGCCGGCCGAGGTCCAGCGACACGATCGGGCGCGTCTCGGCGACCGGCGCCTCGAGCGAGCCGGAGATGTTCGACCCGCCGCCGAACGGGATGAGGACGGCGTCGGCGTCCAGGACGGCGCGCAGCACGGCCGCGATCGCGGGCTCGTCGGCGGGACGCACGACGACGTCGGGGATGCGGCCGACGTCGCCGGTGCGGTGGCGGTAGATGTCGCGCAGCGACTTCCCGCGCGCGTGGACGACGCGGTCGTGGTCGTCGACGGAGACGTGCTCGGCGCCGACGGCGCCCTCCAGCGCGCCACGCAGCGCGTCGGGCAGCGCGGAGGCGGGGATCTCGACGTCGGAGAACGCGACGGGGGAGGCACCGGGAGCGGCGATGTCGACGGCCAGCGCCGACTGGATGAACCCGCGCAGCGACGGCTTGTCGTCGCTGCTGAACGCGATGTCCTCGCGGCCCCAGCCCCACCACTTCATCGACTCCATCCACCGCTCCGTTCCGCTCGCTGTCGCGGTCAGCTTCGCAGGACGTGAAACCGCGCGGTGGTCGCGGTGTCTGCTGTGAACAGTGGAGGTCACGACACGGGTCCCTGAGATCGTCCGCTGCGCGGAGCTCGACGTACCCGGGGCGCGCAGCCCTGGTTCACGCATGCTGCGCGCGGCGATCCTGCGCGGGTTCTTCGGGCCCGTCCTGACCTACTACCTGCGCCGCCGCCGCGTCGGCACCGAGCAGTTCGCGAACCTCCCGGCCCCGGTCGTGTTCGTGGCCAACCACTCCAGCCACATCGACACGCCGATCATCCTCAAGTCGCTTCCCCGCCGCTGGCGCCACCGCACCACGGTCGCCGCCGCGGCCGACTACTTCTACCGCGACCGCCGCAAGGCGCTGCTCGTCTCGCTGCTCTTCAACACGGTGCCGGTCCAGCGCGACGGCGGCGGCGTCTCCGACCTGGCGCACGTCGATCGCCTGCTCGACGACCGCTGGTCGCTGCTCGTCTACCCCGAGGGCACGCGCGCCCGCGGGGAGGAGGCCGGACGGCTGCGCACCGGCGCGGCGGTCCTCGCCGCCCAGCACGGACTGTGCATCGTCCCGATCCACCTGAGCGGGACGCGCAGCGCGATGCCGCCCGGGCAGATCTGGCCGCGGCGCAAGCTGTGGCAGCGCCGCCACCCGGTGCGCATCGCGTTCGGCGCGCCGATCCGCCCGGTCAGCCCGACGGACCGCCACGAGGCGATCGAGTCGGTCCAGACCTTCTTCGCCGCGCAGGACCGCGCCGCAGCGCCAGCCACGTCCCCAGCGCCGTCGCGAAGCTGAGCAGCGCATCCGCGCCGCGATGGTCGGGATCAGCGGCGGTCGGGAGCGTCCGGCCTGCTGGTCGCCCAGCAGCGCCTCAGACCCAGCGGACTCGACAATCGTCGAGTCAGCTTCCGACATACGGCCCTGGTGGCGCGGGCCACCCGGGCATAACGTCCCGCCCATGGCCGCCGCCACCACCGACGCCGCCCCGACCACCGGCCCCGTCGACCCGATCGCGCTCGAGCGCTCGATCCGCGAGGTCGGCCGCTCGCTCGACCGCGCCTTCCCCGCCGCGCTGCGCCGCCCCCGCGGCGCCGCCGAGGACGCCCTCACCGCCCGGCTGGCCGATCACCCCGAGCTGCGCGCCGCGCTCTTCCGCCTCGTCGACGTCGCCCCCGCGTGCCGCACCCCAGACGACCTGTCCGTCCACCTCGGCGCGCTGCTGCGCGAGGCCGAGCCGGTCTCACCGTCGGCCCGCCTCGGCCGGCGCCTGACCGCCGGCCGCGCCGGTCGCGCCG
>JAOPZL010000121.1 GCA_025964175.1 Solirubrobacterales bacterium | reverse complement strand
CGCGGCGCCGCCGGTCGCCGCGGGCGCCGCGGCGGGGAGACCGGCGGCGAGCAGCACGGCGGCCAGCGAGGCGAGAGGGGCGAGGTGGCGAAGTCCGACGTCCATGTCCCCGTGCAGATGCGCAGCTCTCGCGCCCCTCGCGCGGGCGATGGAGCTTCTGCACAGGTTCGCGCACGGTTGGTGAGCGATCCGGAGGGAAAGCTGCAGCCGCGGCCGAGCTGCGCTAGCGGGCCAGGACCCGCTCGAGGTCGCGCGGCAGGCCCATCGGGTCGAACGGCTTGGCCAGCACGCCCGCCGCGCCGAGGCGGTTGAGGCGCGCCTGGTCGGCGGGCTGCAGCTTGGCGGTCAGGAAGACGATCGGCACGTCGGGGCTGAGCAGGCCCGAGCGCAGCCGCTCGAGCGTCGCGGGGCCGTCCAGGTCGGGCATCATCACGTCCAGGAGGACCGCGTCGAACGCGTCGTCGGCCTGGGCGATCGCCACCGCCGCGGCGCCCGAGGAGGCGGCGACGACCGTCCAGCCGCCGACCCGCTCGAGGCTGATCGTCGCGATCGTGCGGATGTCGTCGTCGTCATCGACCAGCAGCAGGCGCCCGGGGATCACGCGGGCGGACCTCCGACGACGCGCCCGAGCAGCTGGGAGACACGCCGCTCGACGTCCTGCGGGGTCGCGTCCGCCTTGCCCAGGAACTCGGTCTGCCCGTCCTGCAGACGCCGGCGCGCTCCCGCGTCGAGGTCCAGCGCGGAGTACACGAGCAGCGGCGTGTCGCGCAGCAGCCCGTCGCCGCGCAGCAGGTCGACGATCGCGAAGCCGTCCGCGTCGGGCAGGACGAGGTCCAGGACGACGAGCCCGGGCGGCGCGTCGCGCACCGCCTGCACCGCCTCGGCGCCGTCACGGGCCAGTCGCGCGGGGATCCCGCGCGCGCTGAGGGCCCGGCACAGGATGGGGCCGAGGCTGGGGTCGTCCTCGACGATCAGCACCGCGCCGGGGCGCAGCAGCGGGATCGCCGTCCGCAGCTCCTCCAGGAGCTCGTCCGTGGCGAGCGAGGGGCCGACGAGCACCACGGGGATCTCGCGGGTGCTCGCGTCCAGCGCCAGCTCGGCGCGGATCTCGGCGCAGCGGTCGCCCAGCGGCAGGAGGATCGCGCCGGGGCGCTCCTGCGCGATCAGCGCGATCGCCTCGGCCGCGGTGTGGGCGAGGAGCGGGCGGTGGCCGAGCGCCCGGACCTGCTCGACGATCCGCCCGACGCCGTCGCTCTCGTCCTCGCCCTCGATGACGAGCACGCCGACGCCGGGCGCGTGGAGCGGGAGCGTGAAGCGGAAGGTCGCGCCGCCACCCGGGGAGGACTCGGCCCAGATGCGGCCGCGGTGCTGCTCGACGATCGTGCGCGCGATCGCCAGGCCGAGGCCGGTGCCGCCCTTCTCGCGCGAGTCCGACGCGTCGACCTGGCGGAAGCGCTCGAAGATCCCGTCCAGCAGCTCGTCGGGGATCCCGCGCCCGTTGTCGGCGACGGTGAAGCGCGCGGCGCCGTCGCTCACCGCGACGGACACGACGATCTCCGACTCGGGCGGGGAGAACTTGATCGCGTTGCCGAGCAGGTTCGTCAGCGCCTGGACGACGCGCAGGCCGTCGGCGCGCACGTCGACCTCCTGCGGCGCATGGATGCGGATGGTCACCGCGCCGGCCGCGGCCATCGCCTCGACCGTGTCGACCGCCTGCTCCAGCAGCCCGCGCGCCGCGACGTCGGCCAGTTCGAGGTCCACGCGCCCGGATCCCAGGCGCTCGATGTCGAGGATGTCGTTGACCAGGCGAACGAGCCGCTCGGCGTTCTGCTCGGCGACGTCGAGCATCGCCTGAACCTCGGGCGGCAGCTCACCCATGACGCCGCCGGTGACCAGCCCGAGCGACCCGCGGATCGAGGTCAACGGGGTGCGCAGCTCGTGGCTGACGACCGAGACGAACTCGTCCTTGACGCGCTCGGCCTCCCGGCGGGACGTGATGTCCTCCAGCAGCGCGATCGCGAAGCGGGGCGCCTCGGCCTCCTCCTCCTCCTGCAGCACCGAGACGGTGAGCGAGCCCCACATCGTGGTGCCGTCCCCACGCGTGATCGGGAGGTCCCGGCGGAACTGGTGCGCCCGGCGGCCGCGCAGCGCGGCGATCAGCTCGTCGCCTTCGTCGGCGGCCTCACCGTCGGGACGCGCGTCGGGATCGTGGTGCGCGGCGATCAGCTCGCGCAGCTCCATTGCGCGCAGCTCCTGCACCGGGCGGCGCAGCATCTGGGCGAGCGCCGCGTTGGCGTCGACGATCGGGCCGTCCAGGCGCATCAGCCCGATCCCGATCGCGGCGGAGTCGAAGATCGCTCGGAAGCGCCACTCGCTCTGGCGCAGCGCGCGCTCGGCCTCCCGCGCGACGGTGACGTCCATCCCGATGCCGATGAACAGCGCCTCGCCGGCCACGTTCGCCTGGCTGATCGCCAGCTCCAGCGGGAACAGCGTGCCGTCGCTGCGCCGGCCGGTGACGAGGGTGCGCGCCCGCGGCTCGGTCTCCGCGCCGGGCTCCACCGCGCCGACCCGTGCCCGGATCTCGTCCAGGTTCATGCCCTGCACCAGGCGGTCGACCCCGCGGCCCAGGAGGTCGCCCGGATCGGCGCGGAACGTCGCCAGCGCGGCCGGGTTGGCCGACAGCACGCGTCCGTCGGCGGCGAAGGTGACGATCCCCTCGGCGACGCCGTCCATGACCGCGTGCAGCCGTTGCTCGCTGTCGCTGAGGCGCCGCAGCGCGTGGCTGAGCTCCAACGAGTTGAGCTCGTTCTCGGCCACCTGCGCCAGCTCGCGCAGCCGGACGATCTCGGTCGCCTCCATCGTCCGCGGGACGCGGTCGATCAGGCACAGCGTGCCGAGCTTGAACCCCTCGGGGGAGTAGAGCGGGTGGCCGGCGTAGAAGCGGATGCGCGGCTCGCCGGTGACCAGCGGGTTGTCGGCGAAGCGCTCGTCCTCCTGCGCATCCGGGATGACCAGCGTCTCGTCCTGGAGGACGGCGTGCGCGCAGAACGAGAACGCCCGCGGGGTCTCGCGGCTGTCCAGGCCGATGCACGACTTGAACCACTGGCGGTTGGCGTCGATCAGCGTGATCGTGCAGATCGGGACCCGGAAGAGGTCGGCAGCGATCCGCGTCAAGCGGTCGAAGCGCTCTTCCTGCGGGGTGTCGAGGACGGCCAGGGCGCGCACTGATTCCAGCCGCGCGGCCTCGTCCGGTGGGAGGGGAGCCTCCGTCATGCGGCGCTGAACTCTGGCAGAGGGGTCAGCCACGCGCGAGGACGACCCGCCCACGATCCTCCAGGTGCACCGGCACGAGCGCATAGGCGATCGCGCCGTGGCGCACGTGGACGGCCGCACCGGGGCGGAACGGACGTGCCTCCTCGTCCTGCGGAGCGCGGAGCCCGAAGAGCCGATGGCCCACCCGGGAGGCGTGCTTCTGCACCGCTCGTGCCGCGTCACGCTCGCTCAGGCGCCAGCCGGCCGCCTCGAGGCGGTTGCCGTGCCAGAGCTCCCAGCGCCAGCGCCGGAACGGGAAGCGCCCCGGCGGCAGCTCATGAAGCGCGTATCCGAAGGAGAGGCCCTCGACTTGCAGCACCAGGATCAATGTACGGGATGTGACGCCAGATCGCCGATCCCGACCTGCGGGCGCCCGGGAAGCCGTAGGGTCGCCCCATGGCCATGGTCAAGCTGCACGTCTGCCCCCTCACGTTCCTGCGCAACGACCAGCACGCCTGCTGGCGCGTGCGCGACGCGCTGGACAAGCAGCGGATCCCCTACGACCTGGTCAAGGCGCCGCTGCTGCCGCGCTCGCGACGCACGCGGGTGATCGAGCTGACCGGCCAGTCACGACTGCCGATCGTGGAGCGCCCCGACGGGACGGGCTGGCACGCCGACTCGCGCGAGATGGCGACGACCATCCGCAACGGCGGCGTGTTCGACGACATCTGAGGCGGGGCGCGAGCCAGGCGCTAGGCGCGCTCGGCGGCGTGCGCGCCGAGGCGCTCCTCGAGCTGCGGCAGGCGCTTGAGGTCCCAGCGCGTCAGCGTGATGATGCGCAGCGGGGCGGTGGCGACGACGTCGGCATTGCGCATCGTCTTGCCCATCACGCCGGCCTCCCCGAAGACCTCGCCGGCGCCGAGCTCGGCGACCGAGGAGCCGCCGTGGCGGACGTCGACGGAGCCCTCCTCGATGAACGAGAGCTTGTCGGAGAAGTCACCCTCACGGACGATGACCTGGCCGTCGGGGATGGAGCGCTCCTCGGCGAAGGTGCAAGCACGCTCGAGCTCCTCCTGGGGGAGGCCGTCGAACAGGGGGATCGTCGACAGGCGGCTGGGGTCCATGGCGTCTCCTGGATCGTCTCGGACAGCTGAGGACGGACGGGCAACGGAGATTGCATCATCTCGCGCCCTCCGGCGTGCCGGGACCGTACCCCGCCCTGCGCGCGCGCAGCGTGACGCTGCGCACGCTGGTCTGCGTCGCGCGCCATGATCTGGGGGTATGGCGATTCCCCGGCTGCGTCCCTCCGAGCTGGCCGAGCGCGTCTCGGACGAGGTGGAGCTCTACCACCGCACGTACTCGACCCTGCTGCGATCCTCGGGCGAGACGCTGTTGCGCGTCCTGGAGCCGTCCCATCGCGCGATGGAGTCCAGCCTGCACACGGGAGCGGCGTCCGAGGAGCTCGATCTGGGGGCGTTCCTGTACGCGACGCACCGGCTGCCGCGGGACATCTGGCGGGCGAGGCTGATCACGATGGGCCAGGAGGCGACCGCGTTCGCCCGCGCGGGGCTCGGGGACCTCGACGAGTGGGACGAGGTCGAGGCGCCGGCCCGCCGGCGTCGCTGGCACCGCCGCGACGACGGCATGTACGGCGTGCTGATCGCCTCCAGCTCCGACCTGGACGACCTGCTGCCGACCCTCGTCGCCTTCCAGATCGAGTGGAACAAGCTGCACCGCCGCGTCGGGTCGATCGCGACCATCGCGGGCGCGCGCCCCGCCTGGTGCGCGCAGAGCTTCGGCGGGTCCGAGGAGGACTGGGACCGCATCAGCGAGGCATGGGGCGGCGACCTCGATGCCTTCCTCTACGAGGTCCGCTCCCACGAGCTCGACCTGCGCATCCGCATGCTCAGCAGCAGCGAGGTCGGCTACGGCCGCGTCACCCGCCAATGGTGGGCGCCGATCCTGCGGTGCCTGCGCGAGCAGGGGCTCGCCGACCGCCGGTTGTACCTCGTCTCCTCCAACACCCACTCGCTCGTCAACCTCGTAACCGCCAGCGGGCGCGTGCACGAGGACGAGATCGTCGCGTGGGTCGCCGAGCACGGGCCGCACTACCTGCGCAGCGAGCTGGAGAAGTTCCGCTCCGGGCGCACGAAGGGGTCGTGGGACAACTTCCTCTACTACTCCTCGCGGCTGTTCTACGCCGAGCAGCCGCTGGACGGGCCGCTGTGGGAGGAGCGCCGCGCGCGCGAGCGTGAGCTCGGCGTCACGCACATCCCGTCCACGACGGCGGTGCGCGTCGACGCCCAGGTGATCGATCCGGCGCGGCTGGACCCCGCGGCGCTGGACCCGCGGCTGTCGGACCTCGACGCGGCGGCGCTGCGCGACTGCGGCGGCGTCATCGTCAACATCGACTATCCGCTCGGCGTCGGCGCCTACAACATCCTGCGCGAGATCGGCGAGTCCACCGACACCCTGCGCGGCGTCTACGTGCTCGGCAAGGCGGCGACCCTGAACGCGGAGGTCGGCGACGTGCTGATCTCCAACGTCATCCACGACGAGCACTCCGGCTCGACGTACTGGCTGGACAACGCGTTCTCCTTCGACGACATCCAGCCGTTCCTCGTCTTCGGCTCCGGGCTGGACAACCAGCGCGCCGTGACGGTGAAGTCGACGTTCCTGCAGAACCGCCAGTACCTCGACTTCTACTACCGCGAGGCGTTCACGGTCGTCGAGATGGAGGCCGGGCCGTTCTGCAACGCGGTCTACGAGATCGCCGATCTCGACCGCTACCCGGTCGGCGAATCGGTCAACTTCGCGAAGCTGCCGATCGACTTCGGCGTCATCCACTACGCGTCGGACACCCCGTACACCCAGGCCCGCACCCTCGGCGCGCGCGGCCTGTCGTACTTCGGCCTGGACTCGACCTACGCGTCGTCGCTGGCCATCGTGCGGCGGATCATGACCCTGGAGGGCGTGCTCCCCAAGGTCGATCAGCCCCTGTCCTGAAGGCTGCCCCGCCCCGGCCCGCCCCGCGCCCCCCGACCGTCAGCGGCCCACTAGCCCAACGGCACGTTCTGCAGCCGCACCCGCCCCTGTGCGACGAGCTTGCCGTCGTCGCGGGTGATGTCGCACTGCCACAACTGGCCGGTGCGCCCCTGGTGGATCGGGACCGCCCGGACGTCGAGGCGGCCGTCGCGGTGCGCGCGGATGAAGTCGGTGTGGTTGGAGAGCCCGACGGCGAACTGCTGCTGCGCCCCGACCGCCGCCGACGCGCCGATCGAGCAGGCGCTCTCCACCGCGGTCGCGTAGACGCCGCCGTGGACCATGCCCCACGGGGTGTGGTGGTCGGGACCGGCTTCGATGTGGGCGACGACCTCGGTGCCGGACATGCGGTCGACGACGAGCCCGCCGCCGCGCACGAAGGCGCTGGCGGCCGTGAGGGACGGGTCCGGGAACGCGCTCATGGACCGACGCTACCGCGCCGGGAACGTCCACAGCCGGTTTGCCACGAAGCTCAGCGGCGTCGCCGCGACGATCGAGATCGCCTGGGCGAGCACGGAGGGAAGGCCGACCCCGCCCACCAGCACCGACAGCAGGACCAGCCCGAACAGGAAGGCCCCCACCGAGACGACGAGGAAGCGCGCGGCCTGATGGGCGCGGCGCCCCGCGTGACCGACGAAGGTCCAGCGGCGGTTGAGCAGGAAGTTGCTCGTCACCGCCACCAGGAACCCGAGCACCGCGGCGAGTCGGTAGTGCACGTGCAGTACGTGGACGGCGAGAGCGAAGACACCGAGGTTGAGCACGTACCCGCTCGCCCCGACCGCCGCGAAGAGCACGAACTGGTGCGGCAGCGACCGCCGGCGGGGCCGCATCGTCACCGCAGCGAAGGCATCGGTCGAGCTCACGTCCCGACAGTGTGCCACCAGCGTGGGGGTAGATCGGCGGGGTTCAGCTGACGTTCAGGTTCTCGCCGCCGGCCCGTCCGGTGGTACCGCGGGTGGTGGGGCCTGGTCGCCGACGGGGGTGCCGAACGCGCGGTCGCCAGCGTCGCCCAGGCCGGGGTGGATGTAGCCGTTCTCGTCGAGCTGACGGTCGAGTGCGGCGGTCCAGATACGGACCCCGGGGTACGCGGCGTGGACGGCGGCGACGCCCTCGGGCGCGGCGACCAGGCAGATCAGCCGCACCTCCCGCGCGCCGGACGCGAACAGCCGGTCCAGCGCGTAGACGGCGCTGCCCCCCGTGGCGAGCATCGGGTCCAGGACGAAGACGTGCGCCTGATCGAGGTGGGAGGGAAGGCGTTCGAAGTAGTCGCGCGGCGCGAGCGTCTCCTCGTCGCGCTGCACGCCGAGGTGGCCGACGCGCGCGTCGGGCAGCAACCGCAGGAATCCTTCGACCATCGACAGACCGGCGCGCAGGACCGGCACGACGGTGACCTCGTTGCGCAGGCGGGAGCCGCCCGTCCGCTCCAGCGGCGTCTGGATCGTCACGTCGCGCGTGGGCAGGTCGCGCGTCGCCTCGATCGCGACGATCGCCGCGGCCTCGTGCAGGACCCGGCGGAACATGCCGTGGGGCGTGTCGCGATCGCGCATGGTGGCGATCCGGTCAGCCAGGACGGGATGCTGCACGACGGTCAGCGCACTGGACATCACGGCGATCGTGTCAGATCCCGGGTGGAACGCGAGCGAGTCGCAGCTCGACCCGCGGCGGATCGGTGCTGCGGAAGGGCACGCCCTCGGCGTCCAGCAGCGCGGCCTGGCGCTCTGCCTTGGCCAGCGAGCCGTCGGAGCGCACGACGCGCCACCACGGGACGTCCTGCGTCGTGGTGCGCAGGACCGTTCCGGTGAAGCGCGGGGCTCCGGGGCTGAGGTCGCCGTAGGTGCGCACGAACCCCGGGGGGATCGCGCGCACGCGGGCGAGGACACGGTCGCGTGCGGCGAGGTCGATCGTCGGAGTATCGCGCGCCCGCCCGCGCTCAGGGCCGCAACGTCTCCGCCACCGCCGAGAACACGTCCCAGACGCCGTCGCTGTCGTCGTTGGCGAGGACCACGACGGTCAGGCCGCTCGCAGCGTCCGTGAACATCGTGGTCTGGTACCCGCCGTAGTTGCCGTCGTGCCCCTGCCAGGTGCGTCCGGCGTCGCGGTAGACGTAGCTGCCCATGCCGTACCGGTCGGTGGCGGAGACCGCCGTCGGCGTGTTCATGATCGCCAGCGTCGCCGGGTTCAGGACCCGGCCGAGCTGCAGCGCGTTGGCGAACAGCCCGGCTTCGCTCGCCGTCGTGACGACGCCGCCGTCGGCCCACACCGGGCCGACGACGTCGGTCGGCACCGTCCGGGAGCCCGACCAGTGATCGAGCAGCCTCCCGCCGGTGCGCTCGTAGCCGTGGGCCATCCGCCGGGCCAGCCCGGGCTGGTCGGCATAGCTGGTCTGGGTCAACCCGAGCGGGTCGGTGATCATCGTGTGCAGCTGGGTGTCCAGCGTGCCGCCGCCGACGCGCAGCAGGATGGCGCCGAGCAGCAGGTAGTTGACGTTGGAGTACTCGTACCGGGTGCCGGGCGTGAACTGCGGGACGCGCAGCGTGGACAGGATCTGCGTGAGGTCGTACACGCGGTGCGGGTCGTAGTCGCTCTCGAGGTCGAGCTGGTCGGCCAGGTCGCCTTCGACCTCCACGTCGTGGTAGCCGGAGGTGTGGTCGAGCAGCTGGCGCACCGTCACCCGCGCGCCCGCCGGCGGCGCGGGGGAGACCCACTTGGCGATCGGGTCGTCGAGCCCGATGCGCCCGTCCTGCACGAGCTTCAGCACCATCGTCGCGGTGTAGACCTTCGACAGCGAGGCGATCGAGAAGCGCGTGGCCGTCGTGGCGGGCACCGAGCGGCGCACCGCGCGCCCGCCGGTCAGCGCGTTGATGCCCCGCACGTCGACGGCGAGCCCGCAAGCGCCGGTCCACGCCACCTTGCCATCGAGCACGACGGCGGCCTGCACCCCGGGAATCTTCGCCGCCGCGCGCGACCGGTCCAGCGCCGACTGCAGCGCGTCCGTCGAGACCACGGGCCGGGCCGCCGCGCCGGCCCCGCTCGGAGGCATCAGGAAGAAGAGGGCTGAGAGGGCTGCGAGGCCGACGAGCAGCATCGCGGCCGGGGCACAGGTGCGCCAGAGGAGCTTCATGTCCGGGAGATCGGCCGGCGCGCGCGCATGGCGCGAACCTCTGCCGCCAGGTGGACGGCTGTGCGACCCGTCAGCCCCTCCGCGTAGGGTCCCGGGCATGAACCGTGGAGGACGAATCGGCGGCGCCGTCACCGGGCTCGCGCTCGCCCTGGCCCTCGTCGCCGGGCTGCCGTCGCTCGCCGGCGCGCAGCTGGCCGCGCCCGCCTGCACCACCGTCGATCCGACGGCCGGGAACGCGCAGATGGCGGCCTACGGCGCGGCGGCGCCACCGACGGCCCGCCAGGTCGACCGCCGCTCCGGCATGCCGGCCAGCGTGAGCGTGCAGCTGCCGGTCATCGCGTTCGACGGGCCCGGCAGCTCGCCGTCGCTGCCGGTCGGCCCGTGCCAGACGATCTACCGCTTCGCCTACCCGGCGATCCAGATCGCGCGCGGCTCCACGCGCACGCCCTTCGCCTACGCCGAGGTCGACTGGAACACCGAGGGGCTGCCGCGCGGTCCCAACAACTCGTTCACCTCGCCGCACTTCGACTTCCACTTCTATCTGCGCCCCAGGCACTGGGTCGACCACCGGACGATGTGCCCGTCGGCCAACGGCCGCACCTGCAACGAGGTCACGACCCCGTACGCCCAGATGCGCCGCTTCATGGACCTCCCCGCGAGCCGGTTCCTGCCCGCGGGCTTCTTCCCGGACACCGGCTCGGAGATCCCGATGATGGGGACGCACATCCTCGACGGCGCGGCGACCTACACGGTCGACGCGGTCAACCACAGTCCAACGCTGATCTACGGCTCCTACGGCGGCGAGATGCTGTTCGCCGAGTCCTCGGTGACGCTGTACACGCTGCAGGACGCGATGAACGCCCCGAGCCACGAGGTGTCGTTCGCCTACCGCTCGCCGCCCCGGGTGCACAACGGGCGGCCGTGGCCGACGCGCTTCGTCGTGCGCTACCTGCCGGCGACCGGCGGCTTCACGGGCAGCTTCGAGGGCTTCCGGCGGTTTCCGCGATGAGCACGCGGGCGTTTCGCCAGGTCGACGTCTTCACCATCGAGCCGTACCGGGGGAACCCCGTCGCCGTCGTCCTGGACGCCGACGGCCTGGACGACGCGCAGATGCAGCGGTTCGCCAACTGGACCAACCTGTCGGAGACGACGTTCCTGCTGGAGCCGACCGTCCCCGGAGCCGATTACCGCGTGCGGATCTTCACGCCGTCGATGGAACTGCCGTTCGCGGGCCATCCGACGCTCGGCAGCGCCCACGTCTGGCTCGAGCGCCACCCCGAGGCCGCGACGCGCGAGCGGGTCGTGCAGGAGTGCGCGGCCGGGCTGATCGAGCTGCGGCGCGACGGTGAGGGCCGCCTCGCCTTCGCGGCCCCACCGCGCAGCCGGTCGGGCCCGGTCGACGAGGCGCTGATCGCCCGCGTCGCCGGTCTGCTGGGCGTCTCCCGCGACGCGATCGTCGACGCCGAGTGGGCGGACAACGGGCCGCCGTGGGTGGCGATCCTGCTCGGCTGCGCGCGTGAGGTGCTCGCGCTGCGCCAGCCGGTCCTCGACGATCTCTTCGTGGGCGTCGTCGGAGCGCACCCCGAGAGCGCGGAGGCCGCGTTCGAGGTTCGCGCCTTCTTTCCCCAGAACGGCGTGACGGTCGAGGATCCGGTCACCGGCAGCCTCAACGCCGCGCTCGCCCAGTGGCTGCTGCACAGCGGGCGGGCCAGCGCGCCCTACGTCGCCGCGCAGGGCACGGTGCTGGGCCGGGCCGGCCGCGTCCACGTCTCCCAGGACTGCCACGAGGACGCGACCATCTGGATCGGCGGCGGCACCGTGACCTGCGTCAGCGGCGACGTCGAGCTCTAGCCGCGGGCAGGCTCCGCGGGGCCGCATGGCGGTGCGACCCCGCGTGCGGAGCCTCAGCTCACGCTGAAGGAGCCGTGCATCATGCTCTTGTGGGGGTCGCACACGTAGGTGTACGTGCCCTTCTTCACGGTGACGTTCCACGTCGACTTGCCCTTGAAGGGGACGGCCGTGGTCTTGTCGAGGCCGGGGCCGCTGAGGTGGAAGTCGTGGATGGCGGACTGGTCGTTGACGACGACCCTGTAGCTGCCCGCCTTGAGGCTGGTGACCTTGGCGCCGTGCGGGCCCTTGAGGGTGATCGTGAAGCCCGGGCCGACCGTGCCGGTCAGGGTGGTGGCGGCACCGGCGGTCGCCGGGCCGATGGCCGCGGCGGCCAGAGCCGCGGTGCCGAGAAGGAGCGGGATGCGTCGGGTCATGTTCCCAAGGACGCCGTCCCCGTCGCGATCCTTCCCGCCCGCACCGCGGCTCTCCCGCCCGAGCGCGCGCCTACCCCGCGCCCGTGAGCGCGGTCTGATCGCGCAGCAGCGCGTCCATCCCGGCGATCTCGTACGCCGCGCGCTGACGTCCGGCGCCGCCGCCGCGCTCCAGCAGCCCGGGGAGCAGCTCGAGCTCGTCGACGCAGCCGAGCTCCGCCGCGTACCCGCCGGCCAGCGCGAGCGCCTGGTCGAGCACCTCGCGCATGGGCCGCAGCCGGCCGTGGCTGTCGGGCAGCTTCGCGCTGGTCCCGAAGCGCGCGGCGCGGAACATCCCCTCCTCGAGCACCTCGCTGGGGATCGCGGGCCCGACCTCGATGCCGGAGTCGCCGACCGCCCGCGCCAGGCAGTGGGTCAGCGCGACGAGCGCCGCGGTGTCCTCCAGCGATCCCTGCGCGTCGAGCGCGCGGACCTCGACCGTCCCCAGCCGCGGGTGCGGGCGCAGCTTCCACCAGAACCACGTGTAGTCGGGGACGTCGGCCGCGCGGGTCAGGAGCTCGGCCGCATCGCGGAAGTCGTCGAAGTCGCGCATCGCGCGGGGGACACCGGAGCGCGGCCACGCCCGGATCGTCACCTCCCGGGCCGACGCCAGCCCCGTGTCGCGGCCGTGGCGAAACGGCGAGTTGGCGGCCAGCGCCTGCAGCAGTGGCAGGTGCAGTCGCAGCCCGTTGAACGTGCGGATCGCGGTGTCGGCGTCGGGCATGCCGACGTGGATGTGCAGCCCGCCGACGGGCGTGGCGACCGCGTCGCCCAGCAGCTCGCGGATCCGCTCGTACCGCTCCTTGTCGGTGATCTCCGCGTCGCCCTCCAGCGCCGACGGATGCGTCCCGGAGCCGAGCAGCCCCGCGCCGGTCGCGATCACCGCCCGGCGCAGGCCGCCGAGGGTGCCGGCGGCCTCGCCCGCCGAGCGACAGACGTCGGTGATCAGCTCGATCTGGCAGGCATGCAGCTCGCGCTCGACGGTCCCGTCGACGGGACCGAGGCGCCCCTGGACGGCGCCGGAGGTGTTGGCCTGGCGTCCGGTGACCGGGTCGACGAGGAACAGCTCCTCCTCGACGCCGACCGTGAACGGCTCTCCTGAGCCAAAGGCGATGACATCGTCGGTGGTGGTCAAGGCCGCGGACTGCCCGTCCGGACGGCGAGCGAAACCCTCGACGGCGTCAGGTGAGCGGGGTGGTCTGCTTCTGCGTCACGGTGCAAAGCCCGGATACCTGATGGGGTTTACCGCGAAGACCGCTAACGTCTGCGACGAGCCCGTCACCGTGGCGGACCGAGCCGCACGAACAGCAACAGGAGTGATCCTCTCATGGCGTTGACCATCGGCGACACCGCGCCGGACTTCGAGGCCCAGACCACCGAAGGGCCGATCAACTTCTACGAGTGGCAGGGCGACAGCTGGGCCGTGCTGTTCTCGCACCCGCGCGCGTTCACGCCCGTCTGCACCACCGAGCTCGGCTACATGGCCAGCATCGAGCCCGACTTCGCGGCGCGCGACACGAAGATCATCGGCCTGTCGGTCGATCCGGTCGACAACGCCGAGGAGTGGGCGCGGGACATCGCCGAGACGCAGGGCACGGCGCCGAACTACCCGATCATCGCCGACACGGACTTCAACGTCTCCAAGGCCTACGGCATGCTCCCGGCCGACGTCGACGGCGATCCGACCGCCCGGACCGCCGCCCAGAACGCGACGCTGCGCAACGTCTTCGTGGTCGGCCCCGACCACAAGATCAAGCTCGTCCTCATCTACCCGATGACCACGGGCCGCAACTTCGACGAGGTGCTGCGGGTCATCGACTCGCTGCAGCTCACGGCCAAGAACCAGGTCGCCACGCCCGCCCAGTGGCAGCCGGGCGAGGACGTCATCATCGCCGGGTCGGTCACCAACGAGCAGGCCAAGGAGCGCTACCCCGACGGGTGGCAGGAGCCCAAGCCCTACCTCCGCATCGTCCCGGCGCCGTAGCGCCGGGCCGACCCTGAAGGACCGCCCCGCGACGCGTGTCGCGGGGCGGGGGCGCGCGCCTCTGCGATCCTGGGGTGGCCGCGGCTTGACCACAGCCGGTGTCGATTCGCGCGACCTGCGTTCGTCTCATAGGAGACCATCCGCAGAAGGAGGACGCGATGAAGTACATCCTGCTGATCCAGCAAGGCAGCACCCCGGTTCCGCCATCAGAGGCGTGGGACGCCCTCTCCGACGAGGAGAAGGGGGAGATCTACGCGGCGTACAAGGCGATCAGCGAGACTCCCGGCGTGACGCCCGGCCACGGCCTGCAGCTCCCCGAGACCGCGACCACCGTGCGCGTGCGCGACGGCGAGACGCTCGTCACCGACGGTCCGTTCGTGGAGACCAAGGAGGCGCTGGGCGGCTACTTCCTGCTCGACGCCGAGGACCTCGACACCGCGATCGAGCTCGCCGCGCGGATCCCGGCGGCCCGCATGGGCGGCGCGATCGAGGTGCGCCCGCTACGGGAGGGCTATTGAGCCTCGAGCAGGTCTTCCGCGAGCAGTGGGGCGCCGTCCTGGCCTCGCTGATCGGCTTCCTCGGCGACTTCGACCTCGCCGAGGAGGCCGCGCAGGAGGCGTTCACGACCGCGGCGGAGCGCTGGCCGCGCGACGGCGTCCCGGCCAACCCCGGCGGCTGGCTGCTGACGACGGCGCGCAACCGCGCGATCGACCGCATCCGCCGCGAACGCACGCTCGCGGCCAAGACGCGGCTCCTCGAGGTGCCCGAGCCGGTGGAGGACCCGATGGAGGCGATCGACGTCTCGACGTTCCCCGACGAGCGGCTGGAGCTCCTGTTCACCTGCTGCCACCCGGCGCTCTCCACCGAGGCGCAGGTCGCGCTGACGCTGCGCACGCTCGGCGGGCTGGGCACCGACGAGATCGCGCGTGCGTTCCTGGTGCCCGAGGCGACGATGGCCCAGCGCCTGGTGCGGGCCAAGCGCAAGATCAAGTCGGCGGGGATCCCGTTCCGGGTGCCGCCCGACCACCTGCTGCCCGACCGCCTCGCGGCGGTGCTGGCCGTCGTCTACCTGATCTTCAACGAGGGCTATTCCGCGCCGCCCACCCGCGGAGACCTGGCGGTCGAGGCGATCCGGCTCGGGGGCGCCATGGCGCAGCTGATGCCCGACGAGCCCGAGGTGCACGGCCTGTTGGCGATCATGCTGCTGCACGACGCCCGCCGCCCTGCGCGGTTCCGCGACGGCGACCTCGTGCTCCTCGCCGACCAGGACCGCGCCCTGTGGGATGCCGAGCGGATCGTCGCCGGGCGCGCCGCGCTGGACCGCGCGCTCGCGCTGCACGGCGACGGGGCGTACGTCGTGCAGGGCGCGATCGCCGCCCTGCACGCCGACGAGCCGCGCGACTGGCGCCAGATCGCCGCCCTCTACGGGGAGCTGTCGCGGATGACCGGCTCGCCCGTCGTGGAGCTCAACCGCGCGGTGGCCGTCGCGGAGGCGTACGGCGCCGCCGCCGGGCTGGAGATCATCGACCGCCTCGCGCTGGACGACTATCGCTACCAGCACTCCACGCGGGCGGACCTCCTGCGCCGCCTGGACCGCCCCGCCGAGGCCCGCGACGCGTACGAGCGGGCGCTGGCGCTCGTCGTCGACGACGCCGAGCGGCGCTTCCTGCGCCGGCGGCTGGCCGAGCTGGATCCCACAGCCGACCAGCCCGAAGGACCCTCATGCTCGGCGTGAACACAGCGCCCAGCTCGCCGGCTACGACGCGCTGGTCGCCGCCGCGGGGTCCGGTAGTTCGTGGCCTGACCGCAGCGGCGGGCATCATTCGGGCGATGCGACGGAGCTTCGTCTGCCTGGCCCTCGCGTGCGCGCTGCTCGCGTGCGCGTCGGCCTCGGCCCCCGCGGCGGACGCCGCCTTCCGCGCCGACGTCCGCGTGGCGCACGTCGGCGCCCAGCGGATCGCCTGGTACGAGCGCGGCAGCGGCCCGCCGCTGGTCATGGCCATCGGCACCGGATCCACGATGGGGGAGTGGGACCCGGCTCTGCTGCGGCTGCTGTCGCGGCACCGGCGGCTGATCCTGTTCGACTACCCGGGCGTGGGCAGGTCGTCGCCGCTGCGCGCCGGGACGACGTCGTTCGCCGCGCTGGCCGACACGACCGCCGCGTTCATGACGTCGATCGGCGTCTTTGGCTCCGACGTCCTGGGGTGGTCGATGGGCGGCTTCGTCGCCCAGCAGCTCACCGTCCGCCACCCCGGCGCCGTGCGGCGACTCGTCCTGGCCGGGACGAACCCCGGCGGCGATGCAGCGGTCCTCGGCGCCCCGGCCGACCAGGAGATCGACAGCGACCCCGATCCCTCTGACGCCAGGGTCCTCGACGTGCTCTATCCGCGCACGCGGCACGGGCGGATCGAGGGGCGCGCGTTCCTGCGTCGTCTCGAGACGGCGAGCCGGTCAGGCGAGATCCCCGACGACTTCTCGGTGCCCGCCGCGACCGTGCGCGCCCAGGTGGCGGCCGAGGACCCGTGGCTGCGGTCCGACGCCAACTGGGACGCGCTGGCCGCCCTGCGCATGCCGACCCTGGTCACCGGCGGGCTGCGCGACGTCGTCGTCCCGCCCGCCAACGCGCGCCGGACCGCGGGCCGGATCCCCGGAGCGCGCTTGAAGCTGTTCGGCGACGGCCACGCGTTCCTGTTCTCCGAGCGCGAGCGGTTCACCCGCGTCGTGGCCCGGTTCCTGGGCTAGATCCGCGGTGCTTCGCGTCCTGCTCCACGAGCCCCGGATCCCCGGCAACACCGGCAACATCATCCGCCTGATCGCCGTCACCGGCTGCGAGCTGCATCTCGTGGAGCCGCTCGGCTTCGATCTCAGCGACGCGCAGCTGCGCCGGGCCGGACTCGACTACCACGACCTCGCGAGCGTCACGGTCCACGCCGACCTGGATGCCGCCTGGTCCTCGCTGGCTCCGGCCCGCGTGTTCGCCTTCACCACCCGGGCGTCGCGCCGGTTCACCGACGTCGCCTACGAGGCCGGCGACGTGCTGCTGTTCGGGTCAGAGCCCGACGGCCTGCCCGAGCCCGTGCTCACCGACCCGCACGTCACCGACCAGCTGGTGCTTCCGATGCTGCCGGCGCGGCGGTCGCTGAACCTGTCCAACGTGGTGGCCGTCGCGGTCTACGAGGGGTGGCGCCAGCTCGGCTTCCCGGGGGCGTGAGACCGGTCGCCCGCCGGGGGGCGTGAGCGCCTAGCCCCCCTCGGCCGGCGGCCCCGCGTCGCGCACGAGCAGGATCAACACCGGGAGGGCGATCAGCAGCGCGAACCCCGTGGTCTGGGCGATCGCGTCGGCCGCGTCGAACCCCTCGAGGTGGAGCAGGTGGTAGGTGAGGTGGCTCGTCTCGGCGAGGATCCACGCGACCGCGAGCGGGACCAGCAGCGGCCGCGCCAGCGTCACGGCGGCCCAGGCGAACAGGACCATGAAGGCGAGGTAGAAGCCGCCGACGTCGCTGACGAGGTGCTGGTTGTAGGGCGGCAGCTTCTCTACCCAGCTCAGCCCGCCGGGGAAGCTCGTGTAGAACGCGTGGGGGAGCAGCGCGGCGGTGATCCCGGTCAGCGCCGACGACCCGGCCAGGGACCACAGCGCGACGCGCAGCAGCAGCCGGCGGCGGCGGCGGCAAGCGATGCTCATCGTTCCTGCCTCTCTCTGCATCATCGGTGTCATCTGATCAGCTGACGAGACAGGTCCGGCGTGTGTGACAGGTGGCGACGATCCGCGGCGAGGACCGCGCGGCGTTCTACCGGGCCGGCCTGGACCGCTCGTGGCTCGACGTTCAGGTACCTGACGTGCCGGGCAGGGCAAGCTGTCGGTGATGAGGTCGACGTCCTGGCAACCGCTCAGCGTCGCCGTGGCGATCGCGCTGCCGCTGGCGGGGTGCGGGGGTGGCTCCAGCCCGGCCACGTCCCCGTCGCCGACCACGACGAGCGCAGCCGCGAACGCGAGCACGACGACGGCCGCGCCGCCGGCCGCGACCCGGTTGCGCGTGGCCGCGACCGGCCGACTCCCGCAGCCGGTGCAGCTGCCGGCGATGGCGCCCCAGCGCGGTGCGGCGCTCCTCCTCGGTGGCCTGGACGCCGCCGCCGCGTCCGTCTCGCAGATCGTCCGCGTGACGCCGAGCGGCGCTCGCGTCATCGGGCAGCTGCCGCACGCGCTGCACGACGGCGCCGGGACAGCGGTCGGGGGCACGGCCTACTTCCTCGGCGGTGCCGAAGCCGGCGTGGCGAGCACCGACATCCTGCGCGTGAGCCCGAGCGGCGCCAGCGGGGTCGTGGGTCATCTGCCGGCCCCGGCGTCCGACGTGTCGGCGGCCGCGATCGGCTCGACGGTCTACGTCGTCGGCGGGTTCACCGAGAAGGTGCCGCTGCGGTCGATCATCGCGTTCACCCCCGGACGCGGCGTTCGGGTCGTGGCCGAGATGCCGCGGGCGCTGCGCTACGCGTCGGTCGCGGCGATCGGCGGCCGTCTGATCGTCGCGGGCGGGACCTCCGGGGTCACCGCTCGTCGCGAGATCCTGCGCTTCGACCCGGCCACCGGCCATGTCCGGATGATCGGCCGGCTGCCCGCGGCCACCACGCACGCGGCCGCCGCGGCGATCGGCGGCCGCGTCTTCCTGCTCGGTGGGCGCGGCGACGACCCGGCGAGCCAGCGCACGGCGATCATCGCGATCGACCCATCCACGGGGCGCACGCACCCGGCCGGGCGGTTGCCCACCGCCGTCTCGGACATGGGCGCCGCGACCGTCGGCCGGCGCATCCTCGGCGTCGGGGGCCGCGACGCGCAGGGCGTCGTTCACGACGAGGCCTGGTGGATGGCCGCCTCATGACGCCCGCCGGTGCCCGCGGCCGCGCGCTCGCCCGCACGCTGACGCTCACGTTGACGTCGGGACTGGCGCTGGCGGCCGCGGCCTGCGGCGGCGGCTCCGAGTCGGGGCCGAGCGGCACGACCGCGAAGACCTCGGCATCCGCCGCGCCGCTGCGCACGCACGGTTCGACGCCGGACGGGGCAACGGTGACCGTGCCCCGCCCCGGAAGGGTGCCGCCGCCGTCGTCGCCCACCGACGTCTACGCCGCCGGGCGGCCAGGGCTCCTCAGCCCGGTGGTCCGCCACGACCCGGCTCGGGTCTACGTCCCGGCGACCAACGCCAACCGCGTCGACGTCATCTCGCAGCGCACCTTCCGCGTCATCCGGCGCATCCCGACCGGCGCGCAGCCGCAGCACGTGACGCCGTCCTGGGATCTGCGCACCCTGTGGGCGACCAACGACCTCGGCAACTCGCTGACCCCGATCGACCCGCGCACGAGCCGCCCGGGGCGCCGGGTGCCGGTCACCGACCCCTACAACCTCTACTTCACGCCGGACGGGACGCGGGCCATCGTCGTCGCCGAGGCGCGGCGGGAGCTGGACTTCCGCGACGCGCAGACGATGCGCCTGCGCCACGCGCTCGCGGTGCCCGACTGCGGCGGCGTCGACCACATGGACTACACCGCGGACGGCCGCTACGCGCTGGTCTCGTGCGAGTTCGCCGGGAGGACGATCGTGGTCGACCTGCGCCGGGAGACCGAGGTGCGGACGATCGAGCTGCGGCCGGGCGCGATGCCGCAGGACGTCAAGCTCTCACCCGACGGGAAGACCTTCTACGTCGCCGACATGGCGTCCAACGGGGTGTGGCTCATCGACGCTCGCCGGTGGCAGCTGCTGCGACTGCAGCCGACCGGCGCCGGCGCCCACGGCCTGTACCCCGCCCGGGACGGGCGACGGCTGTTCGTCTCCAACCGCGGCGAGGGGTCGATCAGCGTGATCGACCTGCGCACGCGGCGCCCGATCGCCAAGTGGCGCCTGCCCGGCGGCGGCTCGCCCGACATGGGCGGGGTCTCCGCCGACGGGCGCGTCCTGTGGCTGTCCGGACGCTACAACGCGGAGGTGTACGCGATCTCGACCGTCACCGGGCGGCTGCTGCACCGCATACCCGTCGGTGCGGGGCCGCACGGGATGGCCGTGTGGCCGCAGCCGGGCCGCTACTCGATCGGCCACACCGGCATCCTGCGCTGACTTCATCGACAGCAAGCCACCCGCTCTCAGCGATCTCTCAGCGAACACGGGGGTCTGTCTCAGCGTGGCCGTCGATCTTGCGACCATGCCCTCAACCAAGACCCGCACCGTCGTCGTCGTGTCGGCCGTGCTCGTGTCCCTCGCCGGTGGCGCCGTCGCCACGGCCGCTTCGCAGTCCAAGGACCAGTCCAAGTCCGTCAACCCCAATGAGAAGGCCCTCACGGGCGATACCTCCGCCAAGGTCAAGGCCGCGGCGCTGGAGAAGCTCCCAGGCGCGACCGTCCTGCGTGTCGAGACCGACGAGGGTGGGGTCTATGAGGCCCATGTCCGCCAGAGCGACGGCACCGAGGCCGAGGTCCACATCGGCGCGGACTTCGCGGTCACCTCCGTCGACACCCGGCCTGCCGGCGGGCCGGGCGGCGGCAAGGGCGGTCACGGCGGTCCCAGGATCGACACGGCCGCACTGGCGACCACGCTCGGCGTGACCGAGGCCAAGCTGAAGGCCGCGCTCGACGCGACCCGCCCGGCCAACGGCGCCAAGGACGACGAGCGCGCCGCCGCCATCGCGAAGGCGCTGGGCGCGACCACGGCCGAGGTCCAGGCCGTCCTCGACGCCAACCGCCCCGCCCGCCCCGCCGCCGGCACCGCGCCGCAGGAGCGCCCCGCCAAGCCCGACGAGTCCAAGCTCGTCGCCGCGCTCGCCGACAAGCTCGGCGTCTCCCAGGCCAAGGCCCAGGCCGCCCTGGACGCCGCCCATGGCGACCACGGCGACCGCGACAGCGAGCTGGCCGCCGCCCTGGCCAAGGAGCTCGGTCTGGACACCGCGACGGTCAAGGCCGCGCTGGACGCCCAGCACCCCTAGGTCCCGGCCCAGCCGCGAGCGCAAGGACGGCCGGCTCGCCTGAGCCGGCCGTCGGCCTGGATCTCCTCGGACCGCTACCGCGGAAGGGAGTAGGCTGGCTCGTAGAAGCAGATCCGTGCGTGGCACTTCTGGATCCCGACGATGGGGTTCTTTCCGCCCCGCCTCGATCGCCGCTCGCGCTGACAGCGACAGCGACAGCGCAGGTGACCCTCGGGAGACCTTGAAGACGGCGCCGCCGGCGCCATCATGTCGTGTCGAGAGGAGTGCGGGCCATGAACGTGCACGCCGCACCATCGCCGTATCCGCTGCGGGTCGAGGGGGAGCTTGACGACCACCTCAGCCGCTGGTTGTGGTTGGTCAAGTGGATCCTGGTGATCCCGCACGTCATCGTGCTGGTGTTCCTCTGGATCGCGTTCGCACTGCTGACCGTGGTCGCGTTCTTCGCGATCCTCTTCACCGGCCGCTACCCACGCGCGATCTTCGACTTCAACGTCGGCGTGCTGCGCTGGTCCTGGCGCGTGGGCTTCTACTCCTACAGCGCCCTGGGCACCGACCGCTACCCGCCGTTCACGCTCGCCGAGGTGCCCGACTACCCGGCGCGGCTGGATGTCGCCTACCCGCAGGCGCTCTCGCGCGGGCTGGTGCTCGTCAAGTGGTGGCTGCTCGCGCTGCCGCACTACCTCGTCGTCGCCGTGTTCGCGGG
>JAOPZL010000105.1 GCA_025964175.1 Solirubrobacterales bacterium | reverse complement strand
ATCGCCGCGGCCGGCGGCGGCCACCTCGTCGTCCTCGACCTGGTCTGCCCCGAGCGGGCCGCGACCGCGGGCCGCCCGGACGACGCCCGCCGCCTGGACCCCGGCGAGTGGGCGGACTTGCTCGCGGGGATCCGCCGCGTCGCCGCGGTCGCCGCCGATCACGGCCTGCGCCCCGTCTTCCACCCGCACGCCGGGAGCTACGTCGAGTTCGAGGACGAGATCGAGCGGCTCCTCTCCGACGACGCCATCGACCTCTGCGTCGACACGGGGCACAGCGCGTTCGCCGGCGTCGACCCCGTCGCCCTCTTCGCCCGCCACTCGCGGCGCATCCCGTACCTGCACCTCAAGGACGTCGACGGCAGCGTGCTGCGGCGCGTGCGCACGCTGCAGCTGGACTTCTGGACGGCGATCCGCGCGGGCGTCTTCTGCCCGGTCGGCCGGGGCATCGTCGACTTCCCGGCCCTCGCCGCCGCGCTCGAGGCGGCCGGCTTCGACGGCTGGGCCACCGTCGAGCAGGACCGCGTCCCCGGCAGCGGGTCACCGCTTCAGGACGTGATCGACAGCCGCACCTACCTCGAGCGGATCGGCTTGCGCGACCGCGTCGGGCGATGACGACGACCACGCCACGGGCATCCGTCAGCGCTCGCCGACGAGCCGCGCCTCGAGCCCCCGCAGGTGCTCGTCGATGCGCGATCGCGCCGCGACCGGGCGCCCGTTGAGGATCGCCGCGACCGCCCGCGCGAGGCTGGGCACGGTCGGCGGCTCATCCAGGCCCGCGAGCGCCTCCGACACCGGGATGGCCGTGATGGCGAGCATCGGGTGGTTCGCGGCGACGATCAGCGTCCGGTGCACCTCGGCCAGCGCCGGGCGGAACACGCTCATCAGCGGCGCGTCGACCGACTCGCGCAGCCGGCGCAGCGAGAGCTCCAAGGTCTGCGCCGCGGCGCCGTCGAGCCGCTGGGCGGCGAGCTCGGCCAGCCGCCCCTCGATCAGCCGCTGGTGCTCGATCGTCTGGATGATGCGCGCGGTCGCATCCGGCCCGCGCAGGATCGCCGGGAGCACCTGCGGATCGAGGACGTTCCAGCGGGCCCGATCCGCCACGATCGCCCCGACCCCGTGGCGCACGACGACGAGCCCCCGCTCCTCCAGCGCGCGCACGATCTCGCGCACCACGCCCCGGCTGACCCAGAACGTCGCGGCGAGGTCCTCCTCCCGCGGCAGCCGATCCCCCGGAACGTACTCGCCGCCCACGATCTGCCCGATCAACGCGCGCAGTGGAAGGCGGTGAAGACGAGACACGGAGATGACTCAATCATCGAGAGAACTACTACGCAAGTAGTAGTGGAACATTTCTTGATCGCACCAGATCGTATGCGCGAACTGCGCGGCGCCGGCCCGGCCCCCGCTCAGCCCACGAGCTGACGCAGCGCGGGCGCGAGGTCGCCGCGGTCGCGCACCTCCACCCGCTCCAAGCCCAGCCAGCGGGCCATCAGCGCGAGCTCGGCCGCGAGCTCGGCCGCCGTCTGTGCGGGCGCCTGCTCCTCGGCCCATGCCGCCTGGACGAGCAGCGCGCCGGTCGCCCGGTCGGCCTTGAGGTCGACCCGCGCGACGAGCCGGTCGCCGAGCAGGAAGGGCAGCACGTAGTAGCCGTGGACGCGCTTGGGCGCCGGGACGTAGATCTCCAGGCGGTAGGCGAAGTCGAAGAGCCGCCGGGTACGGTCGCGCTCCCACACCAGCGGGTCGAACGGCGCGACGAGCGCCCGGGCGTGGGTGCGCCGCGGGATCCGCGTCCCGGGCCACAGGTAGGCGGCCGATCGCCACCCCTCCACGCTCGTCGCCACGAGCTCGCCCGACTCCACGAGCTCGGCCACCCGCGCCCGCGCGGCGGCCACCGGGAGGCGGAAGTAGTCGCGCAGGTCGCGCTCGGTGGCGATGCCGAAGGCGCGCGCCGCGATCCGCACGAGCTCGCGCTGGGCGTCCGCCTCGCTCGGGGTCGGCGCCTCCATCACCGCGCGCGGCAGGACCCGCTCGGGGAGGTCGTACAGGCGCTCGAACCCGCGCCGTCGCGCCGAGGTCACCTGGCCGCTCCAGAACAGGAACTCGATCGCCCGTTTGGCGTCCGACCAGTCCCACCACGGGCCGGTGCGCTTGGGCCGGGACTCCTCGGCGACGAGCCTGCTGGCCGAGATCGGCCCGCGCTCGCGCACGTCGGTCAGCACCTGCGCGAGGAGCTCGGGCTGCTCGGCGGCGACGCGCCGCATACCGCCCCACGCCTCGTCGCGCGCCCGTGCCATCCGCCAGCGCAGCAGCGGCTGCGTCTCGACGGGGAGGAGCGAGGCCTCGTGCCCCCAATACTCGAACAGGCGCCGCGGCGCCCGCCACGACGCCTGGTCCAAGCGGTCGGTGTCGTAGGGGCCGAGGCGGCTGAAGAGCGGCAGGTAGTGGGCGCGCGCGAGGACGTTGACCGAGTCGATCTGGATGACGCCGAGCCGCGTGGCCATCGCGAGCATCGCCCGGGCGGTCGGCGGCTGCGCGGGATCGTCGCGGTCCACCGGGGACCCGAAGCCCTGCGCCGCGATCGCGATCCGCCGCGCCTGGGCGGCCGAGACGACCGCCGCCGACGCAACGCGCGGCGCCGGGGCCAGGCTCTTGGCGCTCATAGGACCGGAGCTTGGGAGTTGCGCCGGAAGCCCTGGGCGCGCACGAGCTTGATCGGGGCGAACGGGGACGTGCGCTCGACGAAGAAGCCCATCCCGTCGCGTTCCTCGATCGCCGTCACCGCCTGCTCCTGCCGGCGCCAGGCCAGCGCCCAGATGATCGCGAAGCCGCACGCGATCCCGGGGATCTGCGGGGCGAGGAAGGCGAGCGCGCCCGCGGCCAGCGTCGAGAGCAGCAGCGGCCACAGGCGGTTGATGAGGATCGAGCCCGGACGGTCCTGGGGCAGAACGGTCGCCTGGTGGGCCTGGGCGAGCAGCCGTGCGATCGGCGGTGAGGTCTCGTGCTTGCGGCCGAGCCACAGGCCGTAGAGCGTCGCGGCCACCCACCAGGCGGCGACGACCGGGACGAGCAGCGACTCGTCGCGGTTGGCGGCACCGGCCACGGTGACCGCGGCCAGCGCGGTCGCCGCACCCGCGCTGATGAAGACCGTCGCCTTGAGGAAGTCGGTGAACTTCAGAGCAGCGCCTCGAGGACGCTTCGGACCCCGGCGGGCCCGTCGACGAGCAGGTCGGCCTCGCGCTCGAGGTCCGGCGGCGTCTCGTCCGAGCGCACCCCGACGCACACGACCGACTCCAGGCGGCCCGCGGCGACGAGCGCGCGCAGGCCGCGGAAGGCGTCCAGATCGGTGGTGTCGTCGCCGACGTACACCGCGTGGGCGACGTCGGCGCCCTCGAGCAGCCAGGCGATCCCGGCGCCCTTGTCGACGCGCACGGCGGGCCGCACCTCGAGCACCTTTCGGCCCCAGTGGATGGCCAGGCCGGCCGCCTGAGCGCGTTCGGCGAGTTCGCGGACGGCCCCCTCGGCGGCGTCCTCGTCGGGCGCGCCGCGCCAGTGGAAGGCGGCGATCTCGCCCTTGTCCTCGGCCCGGACGCGCAGCTGGGTGAGGCGCTCGTCGTCCCAGGCGGTGGCCGCGAACGCCCGCACCTGCTCGCCGCCCTGGGCGAACTCGGGGGCGATCTCGGGCTCGGTGCGGCCGCCGCGCAGCAGCTCGCCTCCGTGGTTGCCGACGTACGAGATGGAGCCGATCGACACGATCCGCCGTGCGGTGGCGGCGCGACGGCCGCTCACGCAGGCCACGACCCCGTAGGCGCGCGACACGCGGATGAGGATGGTGCGGGTGTTCTCCGGTACGTGGGCGTCCTCGGCGTGGCGGACGATCGGAGCCAGGG
>JAOPZL010000037.1 GCA_025964175.1 Solirubrobacterales bacterium | reverse complement strand
AGCGGCGCGCGCGGGTTCATCCCGAAGGCCGACCTGTCGGGCGACTCGCTGGCCGCGCTGCTGCGATGAGCGTGAACCGCCGCCTGTGGGCGGCCGGACTGGCCGGCATCGCCTTCGGCGTGCTCGTCGCGGTCCTGCTCGTCACGCGCCCGTTCTCGCCCGACGACCGGGGCAACGCGTTCGTCGCGCTGATCGTCGGCTGGTCGTTCCTGGGCATCGGCCTGTCCGCGTGGCGCAGCCGCCACGACAACCGCGTCGGGCCGCTGATGGTCGCCGTCGGCTTCGCCTGGATGGCCACGATGCTCATCCACTGCGACGTGCCCCTGGCCTTCAGCGTCGGCGTGCTGGTCAGCGCCGCGCCGTTCGTGCTCGTCGTCCACCTGCTGCTCGCCTACCCCAGCGGGCGGCTGTGGGACCGGTCGTCGCGGGCGATCATCGCCGCGGCCTACGTGGTCGTGGTCGTCGGGTCGACCCTCGTCTCGCTTCTCACCGAGCATCCGGCCCACACCGACAGGCGCGGCCACAACCTGTTCGCGGTCGCCGACGCGCCGGGCGCCGCCAACGCCGTCCAGGCGGCTTCGACGATCGCGGGCTTCGTCCTCGTCGCCGCCGCGGGCCTCCTGCTCCTGCGCCGCTGGCGCGCGGCCTCCGCGCTGCAGCGCCGGGCGCTGGGCCCGGTGCTGGGCACCGGCGGCGCGCTCGTCTTCACGCTGGCCATCACGTTGGCCAGCGACCAGCTCGACGGCCCCCCGTGGCTGACCGGCATCGCCGGCGCGTTCGCTCTGCTGGCCGTCTTCGCGACGCCCTACGCGTACATGGCCGGCCTGCTCGGCTTCGGCTGGAGCCGCGGCCGCGCGGTCGGCGCGCTCGTGGGCCACCTCAACCGGCCCGAGGAGCGCTCGACGCTGCGCGACGCGGTGGCCCAGGCGCTGGGCGACCCGGAGCTGGAGGTCGTCTTCAAGCGCCGCGACCGCGACGAGTGGGTCGACGGGGAGGGCCGGCGCTTCACGCTGCCGCCCGGCCGGGCGCTGACCGAGATCCGCCGCGACGGCGAGACGACCGGCGGCCTGGTCCACGCGATCGCCCTGCACGACGACCCCGAGCTGCTGCGCGCGGTCGGCAACGCCGCCGCGCTGGCGCTGGACAACCTGCGCCTGGAGGCCGAGCTGCGCGCCCGCGTCTCCGAGCTCCAGGAGTCCCGGGCGAACATCATCGCGTTCGGCCTGGCCGAGCGCCGCCGGCTCGAGCGCGACCTCCACGACGGCGCCCAGCAGCGGTTGGTGGCACTCTCCCTGCAGGTGAACCTGGCCCGCGCCAAGCTGCAGGACGACCCCGCCACCGCGGCGATGCTGCTCGACAGCGCGCGCGAGGAGCTGCGCCAGGCCCTGGACGAGCTGGGCGGGCTGGCCGACCGCGTCGCCGCGCTGGACGGCCGGCTGCGGATCCAGTCCCCCGACGGCGTGGGCACGGCCGTCCGCGCGGAGCTGCCATGCGCGTCGTCATAGCCGACGACTCCGTGCTGCTGCGCGAGGGACTCGTGCGCCTGCTGGCCGAGGACGGCTTCGACGTCGTCGGCCAGGCCGGGGACGCCGAGGACCTGCTGCGCAAGGTCGGCGCCCATCGCCCCGACGTCGCGATCGTCGACGTCCGCATGCCCCCGACCCACACCGACGAGGGCCTGCGCGCCGCCGCCGAGATCCGCGAGCGCTACCCCGGGACATCGGTCCTCGTCCTCAGCCAGACCATCGAGCCGGGCTCCGGGCTGGAACTGCTCACCGCCTCGGCGGAGGGCATCGGCTACCTGCTGAAGGACCGCGTCGCCGACCTGGACCGGTTCACCGAGGCGGTCCGCCGGGTGGGGGAGGGCGGCTCGGCGCTGGACCCGGAGGTCGTCTCCACGCTGCTGGGCCGCCGTCGCCGCGACGACCCCCTCGCCGAGATCACCGCGCGCGAGCGCGAGGTGCTGGCGCTGATGGCCGAGGGCCGCTCCAACGGCGCGATCGCCGGCCAGCTCGGCGTCACCGAGCGCGCGGTCGAGAAGCACGTGACCTCGATCTTCAGCAAGCTCGGCCTGACCCCGGCGACGCAGGATCACCGCCGCGTGCTCGCCGTCCTGGCCTACCTGCGGGCCTGACCGTACCCGCAAAGGTGGGGCTACCCGTATAGGACCTCGCGGGGCGTTCGGCGAAGCTAGCGCCATGACCTCCGCCGACATCGTCTCCTGCACCGACCTGGTCCGCCGCTACGGCGAAGGCGAGGCCGCGGTGAACGCTCTGGCCGGCGTGACCGTCGGCTTCACCAAGGGCGAGTACGCCGCGATCATGGGCCCCTCGGGCTCGGGCAAGTCGACGCTCATGCACTGCCTCGCCGGGCTGGACCGCCCGACCGCGGGCTCCGTCGTCGTCGACGGCGTCGAGATCGCCTCGCTGGACGACAAGTCCCTGACGACGCTACGCCGCGACAAGATCGGCTTCATCTTCCAGTCGTTCAACCTGCTGCCGGTGCTCAGCGCGGAGGAGAACATCCTCCTGCCGCTGTCGATCGCCGGGCGCAAGCCCGACCAGGAGTGGTACGACCGGCTCGTCGACACGATCGGCCTGCGCGACCGCCTCTCGCACCGGCCGTCCCAGCTCTCCGGCGGCCAGCAGCAGCGCGTCGCGGTGGCGCGCGCGCTCGTCTCGCGTCCGGCGGTCGTCTTCGCCGACGAGCCGACGGGCAACCTCGACTCCAAGGCCTCGGCCGAGGTGCTGCAGATGCTGCGCCAGGCCGTCGACGACCTCGGCCAGACCGTGATCATGGTCACCCACGACCACGAGGCCGCCGACGTCGCCGACCGCACCGTCGTCCTCACCGACGGCCTGATCGTCGAGGACCGCCGCACCACGGTGGCGGTGGCCTGATGCTCAAGCTCTCCCTCCGCGGCTTCGGGGCGCGCAAGGTCCGCCTCGGGCTGACGCTGCTCGCCGTCGCGCTCGGCGTCGCCCTGATCTCGGGGACGTACGTCCTCACCGACACGATCAACAAGTCCTTCGACAACATCTTCGCCACCGCGGCGAAGGGCACCGACGTCTCGGTGACGCCCAAGGACGCGGTCGTCGAGGGCAACGGCGCCGACACGGCGACCACGATCCCCGCCGCGTTCCTGTCCAAGGTGCAGGCCGTCCCGGGGGTCTCCAAGGCGGTCGGGACGGTCGGGACGAGCAACGTCGCGCTGTTCACCTCCGCGAACAAGCGGATCGGCGGCGGTGGCGCCCCGACCCAGGTCATCTCCGCGACGCCCAAGCCGTTCGACGTCATCAGCTACACCGACGGCCGGGCGCCCACGGGCGACAATGAGGTCGCGCTGCTGGCCTCGACGGCCAAGGACAAGCACATCAAGGTCGGCGACGACGTGAGCATCGTCGGCAACGGGCCCCGGCAGACGCTGAAGGTCGTCGGGCTGGGCAAGTTCGGCGGGGTGTCGAACGTCGGCGGCTTCGTCGCGGTGATCGTCACGCTGCCCGAGGCGCAGAGGCTGGCCGGCGTGAAGGACGCCTACGACGAGATCCTCGTCGCCGGGAAGCCCGGCGTGACGCCGCCCGAGCTGCGCAGCCAGGTCCAGTCCATCGCACCGTCCACGGTCAACGTCCGCACCGGGCAGCAGCAGGCCGACGAGAACGCCTCCGACATCCATGACGCGCTCGGCTTCCTGACCACGGCGCTGCTCGCGTTCGGCGGCATCGCGCTGTTCGTCGGCGCCTTCATCATCTTCAACACGTTCTCGATCACCGTCGCCCAGCGGATGCGCGAGTTCGCGCTGCTGCGCACCCTCGGCGCCTCCCGCCGCCAGGTGATGATGCAGGTGATCTTCGAGGGCCTGGTCATCGGCGTGGCCGGTTCGGTCATCGGCCTGCTGCTCGGCGTGGTGCTGGCCAAGGGGCTGCGCGCGCTGTTCAAGCTGTTCGGCGCCGACCTGCCGTCCCAGGGGACGATCATCGAGACGCGGACGATCGTCGTATCGCTGCTCGTGGGCACGATCGTGACCCTGCTCAGCGGTCTCGCGCCGGCCTACCGGGCGACGAAGGTGCCGCCCGTGGCCGCGCTGCGCGAGGGCGCGGTGCTGCCCCCGGGCCGCAACGCGCGCTTCGTCACGCCGGGCGGGATCGTCCTGACGGCACTGGGCGCCGCGGGGATCGCCCTCGGCCTGTTCGGGGGCGGGAGCGTCGCGCTCGTCGGGCTCGGCGCGCTCCTCGTGTTCCTCGGCATCGCCCTGCTCAGCCCCAAGCTCGTGCCGCCGCTGGCCTCGTTCATCGGTGCGCCGATGCCGGGCATCGTCGGGCGCCTGGCCCGCGAGAACGCCACGCGCCAGGCGGGCCGGACCGCCGTCACCGCCTCGGCGCTGATGATCGGGGTGACGCTCGTCGCGTTCGTCTCGATCTTCGCCCAGGGGCTGAAGGCGACCATCGACGATGCCGTCGACACCGCCGCCAAGCCGGGGACGCTGATCATCGAGAACACGGCCGGCGGCAGCCCGCTGCCCGCCCAGGTCGCCCCCGGCATCAAGGCCGCGGTACCCGGCGTGCGGACCGTGGCGCCGATCAGCTTCTCGACCAGCAAGGTCGCGGGCGTCGCGGGCAAGACCTCGGTCAGCGGGATCCCGGCCAACATCAGCCAGGTCTTCGACACGCAGTGGAAGCAGGGCAACGACGCGACGTTCGCCTCACTGGGCGCCACGGGCGCGGTCGTGACGAAGAAGTTCGCCGACGCCCAGCACCTCAAGGTGGGCTCCAAGCTGAGCGTGCTGACGCCGACCGGCAAGCGCCTGAGCCTGACCGTGCGCGGCATCGCCGACGACAACTCCGGCCTGCTCGCCGACCTGTCGGTGAGCCATGACCTGGCCACGACCGCGTTCGGCAAGACGGGCGACGCCCTGATCTTCGCCGGCGTGCCGCCGGCGCAGGAGCAGGCGGTCAAGGCGCAGCTCGACGCCAAGCTGAAGCAGTTCTACCCGATCGCGGAGGCCAAGACGATCCAGCAGTTCAAGGACCAGCAGGCGACCCAGATCAACGGCCTCCTGGTTCTGATCTACGTGCTGCTGCTGCTCGCCGTGGTCATCTCCCTGTTCGGGATCGTCAACACGCTGGTGCTCTCGATCTACGAGCGCACCCGCGAGCTGGGGATGCTGCGGGCGATCGGCACCTCGCGCCGCCAGGTCAAGCGGATGATCCGCTACGAGTCGATCATCACGGCGGTGATCGGGGCGGTGATCGGCGTGGTCCTGGGCATCGTCTTCGCCCTGGCCGTGGCGCAGGCGCTCTCCAGCGACGGCTTCAAGCTGTCGATCCCGATCGTCCAGCTGGTGATCCTGCTGGTCCTCGGGGCGCTGGCCGGGGTGCTGGCGGCGATCCTCCCCGCACGGCGCGCGGCGCGGCTGAACGTGCTCGAGGCGCTGGCCTACGAGTAGTGATCAGTCCGACGATTGGGCGCGGTAGACGCGCCAGAGGGCGGCGGCCAACAGGGCCGTCGCCCCGGCGTAGCCGACCTCGGCCCGCAGGAGCTGGTCGTCGATCAGGGGGATGAAGGACCAGCCCACGAAGAGCGCGGCGACCGTGAGCCAGCAGCCGGCGGCCAGCGTCGCGCGGCCGCGGGCCAGCGCCGCCTGGTTGAGCGTCCCGCAGATGAGGTGCAGCCCCATCCCGACGCCGAGCAGGGCCAGCCCGATGCGGCCGTAGTCGAAGTGCTGGCCGAAGACGTGGCTCATGACGAACGGGCCGACGGCCAGCAGCCCGAGCGCGATCGCGCCGGCGAAGGCGGAGATGGCGAGGATCGTCGTGCGGATCGCCTTGGCGAACGCCTCGTGGCCCTCGGTCGCCTCGAGCCCAGCGAGGTGGGGCAGGAGGGAGGTCTGCACGGCCTGGAAGAGCTGCAGCGGCGCGCGCGTGATCAGGAAGACGTTGAAGACGATGCCGGCCAGTGCCGCGTCGGACGCCGTGATCTCGGTCGTCAGCACCGCGGCGTTCAGCAGCGTCTGCTCGGCGAGCATGACGCCGGCGACGGCGAGCGCGAACGCGGTCGACTCGCGCGCCGTGACGCCCTCGGCGACCTCCTCGGCGTCGAGGTCGATCGGCTCGTCGCGGCGCAGGAAGCCCAGCGGCACGACGAACAGCGAGAGCAGCGGGGCGGCGGCGATGCCCAGCGCGACGGTGTCCTGGCCGCTGCCGATCCCCACCGCGACCGCGAGCGGGAACAGGAAGCGCGAGATCGACTCCATGAGCACCAGGCCGCCGTACAGGGCGAAGTGCTGGTGGCCGGCAAGCCAGCCGCGGGCGAAGTAGGAGGCGCCGTAGAACAGCGTGCCCAGGACGAGGACCCAGTAGAGCGTCGCCGAGCCGTCGAACAGGTCGTCCTGGATCGTCGGGCGCAGCGCGAGCGCGATGACGAGGAAGATCAGCGCGAAGCTCGCCTGCAGCAGCATCGGCGTGCGCAGCGAGTGCTTGCGCGCGCCGAGCGCCCGCTCTCGGGCCAGCGAGCGCGACAGCAGCTGCTCGATCGGCCGGTAGATGACCGAGATGACGACGAACATCACCGACCACAGCACGTCCAGCCGCTTGGCCTGGACCTCGCCGAGCACGTGCGACGCCGCCGAGAAGTAGGCGAAGGTGAAGAGACCGGTCGCCGCGATCCCGATGCTCAGGATCCGGGCGCCGCTCCCGTAGGTCCGGCCCTGGGTCCTAGAGCCGGACAAGCAGCATGGTCCACGGGAACGGAGAACGCGCCTCGATGACCGTGCCGTGCTGGGACAGCAGCTTCGTGAAGGAGCGCTTCGACCAGTGGTTCAGGTGGCCCGGGGTGTTCCCGAGCTCTGAGACGTAGGCGCCGCGGGCCAGGTTCAGGCCCCGCCACAGGGGCTCTCGGGGGACGCTGACGAGCAGGTACTTCGAGGCGACCCGGGCCATCTCGGCCACCGTGTGCGCGGGATCGGGCACGTGCTCGAGGACCTCGATGGCGGTCGCGACCTCGAACTCGCCGTCACCGAACGGCAGGTTCTCGGCCTTCATCACCACGTACTCGAGGTTGGGAGCCTTGCGCTGCTCCCACTCGGCGTGCAGCAGCGGGTCGTCGAGATCGATGCCGACGACGCGGCCCTCGATCGACTGCGCCCACTTGTGCGTCAGCACGGCCTCGCCGCAGCCGACGTCCAGCAGGGTGCTCGGGGCGGCCTGGGCGAACAGCTCGGCGAGCGTGCGCTCGAAGCCGGCCATCAGCCGGCGCACGACTGGGTTGGTGGAGCCGTACTTGTCGTACGTGTTGCCGGTGACCGTGCCCTCGCTGTCGACCGTCACCGTGACCGGACTGCTCATACGTTCAGCGTCTCCCGTGGCGGCGTCTTGGCGGCGCCGGGCTCGTAGTGCGACGGCGGGATGCCGAGCTGCAGCTCGATGCGCCGGACGCGCTCGAACGTGCGCTGCTGCATGACGCGGTTGGCGTGCATCATGTCGCCGAGGACGCCGAGCGCGCCCATCAGCAGCGCCGCGTTGAACAGCACCGCTCCGAGGATCAGCGACTGCACGTGGCCGGCGCCGCCGCCGCCGATGTAGAAGTAGAGGTACCGGGCCCAGACGATGATCGCGATCAGCCCGATGGCCGCCGACAGCGACCAGAAGATCCGCAGCGGCTCGTACTGCGAGTAGATGCGGAAGATGGCCAGGCCGTTGCGGCGCACGTAGGACCACATCGACGGGAACAGCCGCGACTCGCGCGTCTTGGGGTTGGTCCCGATCGCGACGTGGTCGGTGGCGACCAGCAGCTTGCCGGCCTGGATGATCGTCTCCAGCGTGTACGTGAACCGGGAGACGACCGCCATCTGCAAGGCGGCCTCGCGGTTGTAGGCGCGAAAGCCCGACGTGGTGTCGGGGACCTCGGTCTCCGACGCCTGGCGCACGACCCACGACCCGAGGCGCTGCAGCGCCTTCTTCAGCGGCGAGAAGTGCTCGATCGTGTCGACCTGGCGGTCACCGACGACCATGTCGGCGCGTCCGGCGAGGATCGGGGCGAGCAGCTTCGGGATGTCGGAGGCCTTGTACTGGTTGTCGGCGTCCGTGTTGACGATGACGTCGGCACCGAGCTTCAGGCACGCGTCCAGGCCGGCCTGGAAGCCGGCGGCCAAGCCCTTGTTGTTCGTCAGCCGCACGATGTGGTCGACGCCGTTCTCGTGGGCCACCTCGATCGTGCGGTCCGTCGAACCGTCGTCGATGACCAGCCATTCGACGACGTCGAAGCCCTCGATGGCACGGGGGAGGTCGGCCAGCGTGGCGGGCAGCTGGGCCTCCTCGTTGAAGCAGGGGATCTGGATGATGAGCTTCATCGGCGGCCCTTGACGGTACCGTGCCGGGGCCATGTTCCGCCGCCAACGCCTGCGTGAGGAAGCCCCCGCCCTCGGGCTCCTCCTCCTGATCCTGGTGGTCGGGCTGTTCCTGCGGCTGCACAACAACGACTACGGATTGCCCTACGTCTACTACGCCGACGAGGGTTCGCACTTCACCAACCGGGCCGTCTCGTTCTTCGGCGGGGACTGGAACCCGGGCTACTTCCAGAACCCCTCCGCCTTCACCTACATCGAGCATTGGGTGCTGGCGCTGTGGTTCGGGCACGGGATCCCGTTCGGCCACGGCTCGCAGATCATCAGCGACTACTCCCGCAACCCGACCGAGATCTACCAGGTGGGCCGCACGACGGCCGCGCTGCTGTGCGTCATCGGCTGCGGCGGCGTGTACTTCGTCGCCCGTTCGCTGTGGGACCGGCGCACCGGGCTGGTCGCCGCGGCCGTCCTCTGCTTCGCCTTCCTGAGCGTCGCGTACTCCCGCATCGCGGTGACGGACACCGGCACGCTGCTGCCGGTCGCGCTGGCGCTGTTCTGCGCGATCCGGCTGCAGGAGTCCGAACCCACCCGCCGCTGGAGATGGGCGGCCGGAGCGGGCGCCGCGGCCGGCGTGGCGATCGGCTTCAAGTACACCGCCGGCCTCGTCCTGCTCTCTCCGCTGCTGGCCCTCGCCTGGCCGCTGCTGTCCGGACGGCGCGACCGCGCCGCGCTCAAGGCGCTGGGCGTCGGGCTCGCCGCGCTGCTGGGCTGCGCGATCGTCTTCTTCTTCCTGACGACGCCCTACTTCTTCTTCGACTTCTCCACCGCGGAGCGCCAGCTGCGCGCCCAGGCCGACATGGCCGGTGGCCTGTCCAAGTACGGCCAGGAGCACCTCGACGGCTTCGGCTACTACCTCGGCTCGCTGACGTGGGGGCTCGGGTGGCTGTCGCTGCTGGCGGCGGTCGCGGGGTTCGTCCTGCTCGTGCGCCGGGGCGCCGGTCCGCGGGCCGCGATCCTGGCGATCTTCCCGATCGCGATGTTCCTGTACCTCGCGCTCCAGCAGCGCTACTTCGGCCGCTGGCTGCTGCCCGCCTACCCGGCCCTGGCGCTCCCGGCCGGCTACGCCGTCGTGCAGGGCGTCGCGGCGCTCGTCCGTCCGAATGCGGACACCCGCTGGCGCCTGCCGCGCTCGCTCGTGCCCGTGACGCTCGTCGTCGCCACCGTCGTGCTCGTCTGGCAGGGCGCGGCCGCCGCGACCCGGTCGGGCGCGGTGCTCGGCCAGACCGACACGCGCGAGGCGGCGCGCGCCTGGCTGGTCGACAACGAGAGGCGGTCGCTGCGCGTGATCGTCGAGCCGGGCGTGCCGGCGCGGTGGTACTGGCAGCTGCGCTCCAACGGCAAGCGCATCCCCGGCCACAAGCAGTTCGTGCGCGGCTTCATCCGCGACATCCGCGAGACGCACGTCGAGTACGGGCGCACGCTGAAGCCGGCGGTGCTCGACCAGTACCGCAGGCAGGGCTTCTGCATGGTGGTCGTGATGTCGCTCATCCAGGGCCGCTCCCTGGCCGCCCGCGACCCCCAGGCGCTGGCCTACTACGCGCGGCTGGCCCGTGAGTCCACCCGGGTCTTCCACGTCACGCCGTACCGCGCCGGAGCCGAGCCGCAGGAGTTCGACTTCGACCGCTCCTACAACTACTACTCGTCCAGCTACGAGCGCCCAGGACCGGAGATCTCGATCTACAAGCTGAACGGCTGCACGCAGGCCTACGGGACGATCCACCCGGGCGCGAGCAGGACCACGTCGTGACGAAGGCCGGTCGCAACATCTGGCTGGCCTTGGCCGGCATCCTCGTGCTGGCCCTGGTGATCCGCCTGTGGGGCATCGGGCAGAACCTGCCCTACGTCTACAACGCCGACGAGGAGCTCCACTTCGTCCCCAAGGCCGTCGACATGATCGGCGGCTCGCTGAACCCGGGCTACTTCGAGAACCCGCCGGCGCTGACCTACCTGCTGTTCGGGGTCTTCCGGATCAGCTACTGGGGCGACAACCTGCGCCACACCTTCGCGACCGATCCGGGGCCCGCGTTCCAGACCGCCCGCATCGTCGTCGCGCTGATCGGCACCCTCGTCGTCGGCCTCGTCTACTGGGCCGGGGCGCGCTACCGCGATCGCCGGGCGGGGCTCGTCGCCGCCGCCGTCATGGCCGTCGCGTTCCTGCCGGTCTTCTACTCCAAGCACGCGCTGAACGACACCGTCACGATGGCGCCCGTCGCCGTCGCGCTGGTCGGCTGCCTGTTCGTCTACGAGCGCGGGCGGTGGTTCGACTGGGTCCTGGCCGGCGGGGCGATCGGCGTGGCCACCGCGACGAAGTACACGGCCGGGCTGATGATCGTCACGCTGGTCCTCGCCGCGGCGCTGCGCGTGCAGCGCGACCGCTCGCAGCTGCGCAACGCCGTGCTCGGGCTCGGGCTGGCCGTCGGCTGCCTGTTCGTCGCCTTCGCGATCCTCAACCCGTACGCCCTGCTGCACTGGAACACGGCCCGGCACCAGATCATGGGCCAGTCCGGCCAGGCGTCCACGGGCAAGCTCGGGCAGGACAGCGCGATCGGCTGGTGGTACTACGTCAAGTCGGTCACCTGGGGCTTCGGCTGGCTGCCGCTGGCCGCCGCGATCGGCGGGGCCGTCGTGGTGCTGCGGCGCGACTGGCGGGTCGGGCTGCTGCTCGTCGGCTTCCCGGTCCTGCTGTGGCTCTACATGGGCGACCAGGGCCGCCACTTCGGGCGCTGGCTGATGCCGATCTACCCGGCGCTGGCCGTCCTGGCCGGGATCGCGGTCGTCGCCGCGGTCGACGCGGTGAGGTGGCGCCCGGCCGCGCTGCTGGCGCTGTGCGCGCTGGCACTCGGCATCCAGGGGCTGGCGCAGTCGATCCACATCGACACCGTGCTGAGCCGCACCGACACACGGACGACCGCCCGCAATTGGATGGACGCGCGCATCCCCGACGGCGCGAAGGTCGTCGTCGAGCCGTTCGTCCCCGGCGACTACCTCACGCTGGACGCGACGCGCCGCTTCGAGCGCTTCCCGGTCAAGCGGCCCTTCCAGGCGTACGAGAAGAAGCTGACGCCGGGGCTCGTCGCGCGGTACCAGGCGGGGGGCTACTGCTGGGTCGTGGTCGGCAGCCACCAGAAGGACCGGGGGCTGGCCGCCGGCCTGAAGAACGCGAAGGCCTACTACCGTGCCCTCGATCGGGCCAGCGCCGAGGTCGTGCGCTTCTCGCCCTACCGCAAGGGAGCCGAGCCCGTTCCCTTCTCCTACGACTTCTCCTTCAACTACGAGCCGAGCGCCTACGAGCGTCCGGGCCCACTCATCGAGATCCACCGGCTGAGAAATTGCGTGTGACGATCGCCGAGCGCCTCGAGCGCCTCTGGTCAACCAAGCTGGGCTACGTGCTGGTCGCGATCGGCACCCTGAGCGTCCTCGGGATCTGGTCCCGGCGCCAGACCTATCCCAACTACGACACCTTCTACACGCTGCTGTGGGGGCAGGAGCTCGCCAACGGGCACCTCCCCGACTACGGCGTCTTCCGCCCCCCGACGCCGCACCCGCTGGCGACGTTCGTCGGCTGGCTCGCCGCGCCCTTCGGGACGTCCTCGGACCGCCTGATCATCCTCGCCTCGCTGCTGCTGTTCCTCGGGCTGCTGATCATCGTCTTCCGCTTCACCCAGCGGCTGCTCGGCTCGTTCGTGGCGCTGATCGCCGTCGTCGTGCTGCTCACCCGCACCGACCTGGACCTGCTCGCGCTGCGCGGCATGTTCGACCTGCCGTTCTACGTGCTCGTCTTCGGCGCCGCGGCCCTGGAGCTCCGCCGCCCCCGCATCGGCTGGCCGGTGCTGCTGCTGTTCGCGATCGCCGGGCTGCTGCGCCCGGAGGCGTGGCTGCTGGCCGGCGTCTACTGGCTCTACCTGATCCCGGGCACGCCGCGCGCGGTGCTCGCGCGCTACCTGCTGCTCGTCCTGGCCGCCCCGCTGATCTGGCTGGCCTGCGACTGGATCGTGCAGGGCCAGCCGCTGTACTCGCTGACCGAGACGCGCGACGTCGCCGGCCAGTTCGGGCGCAACCGCGGGCTGATCGCCGCGATCAAGCTGATCCCCGACAACGTGTCGGGCAACGACAAGGTCGTCACCGACGGCGTCGGCGGGATGGGGCTCGTGCTCGCCATCCTGCTGTTGCGCCGGCGGGCGTGGCTGCCCGTCGCGCTCGGCGGCCTGGGCGTGCTCACGTTCCTGCTCATCGCCGCGGCCGGGCTGTCGGTCATCCCGCGCTACCTGACGATCCCGTCGATGCTGCTGTCGCTGAGCGTCGCGGTCGCACTGGGCGGCTGGACGGTGGCGCGCGAGCGGTGGCTGCGGAACGTCGCGGTCGGCGTGGCGGTCCTGTCGGTGGCGCTCATCGTGTGGCGGGTGCCGGCGTACCACCGCGACGTCTCCACGCTCAACGCGCAGGCCGGCTTCGTGGCCGAGCAGCACCACGACCTGCTGGACGTGCTCGACGACCCGCGCGTCGTGCCGCTGATGCAGACCTGCTGGCCGATCGTCACGCCCACGCACTCGGCGATCCCCGTGATCCGCTACCAGACCGGGCTGCCCAAGCAGGCGGTGGTCGCCTCCATCCAGCAGCACAAGCCGCCGGCCCACGGGCTGCTGCTCATCTCCAGGACCTTCCAGTTCGAGCCGAAGGTCGCCCGCAAGTCGATCGGCACGGGTGGCTCCGCATCGGCGAAGTGGTGGTCCAACGTCGTCCTGCCGGGCTACGAGAAGGTGGCCCAGGTGGGGCGCTGGGCCGCCTACGCGAACTGCACGCAGACGGGCACCAGCGGCCCCTGAGCCGGGCGGCCCGGCGCTGCTTGGCTACTTCTCTCCGAGGTAGCGGACGTAGACCAGGTCGTTGGTCGGGTCGGCCCCGCCGCCGAGGTTGGCGACGAGCGGCACGTCGATCGAGGTCCCCTTGGAGACGAAGCCGACGTAGTTGCCGCGTGACGAGGTCGCGGGCGCCTGCGAGGCGACGTTCAGGTAGTCGCCCTTGAGGCCCGCGACCGCCGGGGCGGCCCGCGACTCGAGCGAGACGTTGCCGGTCGGGCGGTTCCACAGGAACATGTCGCGCACGCCGTTGGAGTCCTCCCTGATCGACTGGCTCTCGCGCAGGTTGGTCGCGTCGGAGTCGAACAGGACGAACTCGCCGGCGCCGGAGATCGTCGGGTTGTTGGACGCCCCGTTGCTGATCGACGTCGCCTTGGACTTCGAGACCCAGCAGACGTCGCGGCCACCGGCGACCATCGAGCAGCTGAAGGGCAGGTTCTTGCGCAGCTGGCCGTTGAGGTCCATCTCGACGATGTCCGACGTGCCGTTGGAGTCGCCGGGCAGGATGTCGCTGGCCGTCGTCTCGAAGGCGACGAAGTTGCCGTCGTCGCTGACGTCGGGGTGCGACGAGGCGCCGTTGCCCGCCGAGCCGGCAGCGTTGGCCGAGACGAGCTTGGTGGCGAACTTGAACGCCTGGACGCCCTTGCCGTTGCCGACGTGCTTGAACTTGCGCACGAACGTCCGCTCGAACACGTCGGTGTTGCCGTTGCCGTCGCGCGGGGCCAGGTTGGAGGCCCGCGAGGTGAAGACGACGGCCTTGCCCGCCCGCGCGAACGCGGGCTCGTAGGCCTCGGCGTTGGCCGCGGCGCCCTTGGTGCTGGCCGAGGCCAGGAAGGTCAGGCCCTTGAAGGCGGCATCCGCCGCGGACGCGTTGATGATGTGGACGTAGACCTGACGCGAACCGGCCGCCTGCGCCGTCTGGGCCGAGCGCCAGGCGAGGCGCTTGGTCGCGGTCAGGGCCAGGTTGGTGGCCGAGGAGGTGAAGGCGACGCGCTCGCACGAGCCGTCGATCGAGACCTCGGTCGACGGGCCATTGGCCTGCTCGCCGTTGGAGTTGACCGAGACGCGCTGGGTCACGCCGGTTGTGAGGTCGCGCACGAACGCGTCCGGGACGCCGTTGGTGTCGTCGGCGACGAGGTTGGAGGCCGACGAGACGAAGGCCACGCAGTGCGGGGCGTGGTGGGCGTCGCCGTCCAGCGAGGGCAGCGTCGAGGCGCCGTTGGCCGGCTCCCCGTTGGTGCCGATCGAGGCGATGGTCGTCGGCCCGATGTTCCACGGCGTGCCGTTCTCGCCCCACGGCTGGGCGCGCTGCACCACGAAGACGTCGGTCTGCCCGTTGGCGTCGCCGACGGTGATGTTCGTCGCGTCGGACTCGTAGGCCATGAGCGAGGCGATGCGCTGGTCATGGGAGACCGCCGGGTTGCGCGAGGGGCCGTCCGGGAAGCCGCCCGCGGCGGAGCGCGAGAGCAGGAACGTGGTGCGGGTGCCCGCCGCGCCGGCCACGGCCGGGACGACGGCGCTGAGCGCCACGCTGGACAGCACGGCGCCGATCAGGACGCCGCGGGGGGACTTGAGGTTCACTGCACCGAGCCTTTTGAACGGGGGACGCGAGGGGTTCCTCCTCGCTGATCGACCGTAGCCGCGGCCGACTTGAGCCGTGGGGGTGCCGGGGTCGTGCGCGACCGCGTCGTATCGTGTGTCCTCTCGCATGGAGACGACCACGGACACCGACCTGGGCCACCTCGAGCGCGCGATCGAGATCGCCGAGTCCGCGCCCGGGCGCGCGACGCCCAACCCGAACGTCGGGGCCGTGATCGTCCGCGACGGCGAGGTGGTCGGCGAGGGCGTCCACGAGCACTACGGCGGACCCCACGCGGAGGTCAACGCGATCGCCGCCGCCGGGGAGGCCGCCCGCGGCGCCACCATCTACGTCTCGCTGGAGCCCTGCGCCCATCACGGCCAGACGCCGCCGTGCACCGAGGCGATCATGGCCGCCGGCATCCGCCGCGTCGTGGTCGCCGCCGACGACCCCTCCGAGAAGGCCTCCGGCCGCGGCCTGGGGATCCTCCGCGACGAGGGCATCGGCGTCGTCGTGGCCGACGGCGAGCTCGCGGCGCGGGCTCGCCTCACCAACCAGGCCTTCCGCAAGCACGCGCGTACCGGACGGCCGTGGGTGCTGTTCAAGTCGGCGATGACGCTGGACGGCAAGGTCGCCACGCCGACCGGCGACTCCAAGTGGATCTCCGGCGAGTCGAGCCGGCTCCTGGCCCACCACTGGCGCGCCGCCGTCGACGCCGTCGCCGTCGGCATCGGGACCGCGCTGGCCGACGACCCGCAGCTGACCGCGCGCATCGACGGCGCCACCCGCCAGCCGCGCCGCGTCGTCTTCGACTCGCTGGCCCGCACGCCGCTGGACTCCAAGCTCGTCCAGGCCGCGAGCGAGATCCCGCTGACCGTGATCGTCTCGCGTGCCGCCGACCGCCGCGACACCCACGCCCTGGAGGCCGCCGGAGCCGACGTCGTCGTCGCCTCGGGCGAGCACGAGCCGGCGCGGGTGCGCTCCGCGCTCGCCCACCTCGGCGACCTCGGGATCACCTCGGTGCTGCTCGAGGGCGGCCCGCACCTCGCCGGCGCGTTCTTCGATGCCGGTGAGATCGACGAGGTCCGCCTGTTCCTGGCCCCGATCCTGTTGGGCGGGCGCGCCGCGCGCGACCCGCTGGAGGGCAAGGGCATAGAGCGGATCGCCGATGCCACCCGGGCTCTGACGATGACGTGCGAGTGCATCGACCAGGACATCCTGGTCAAGGCCCGCCTGAGGGAGTGGTGACGGAGTGTTCACGGGCCTGGTACAGGACCTCGGTGAGGTCACGAGCGTGGATGAGACGGGCGACGGCGTGCGCCTCGCCGTCCGCTCCCGGCTCGCCTCCGAGCTGGCCGAGGGGGACTCGATCGCCGTCAACGGCGTCTGCCTGACCGCGGTCGGCGTCGCCGGCGGGGACGGCGTCTCCTTCGGCGCCGAGGTCATGCGCGAGACGCTGCGGCGCTCCTCGCTGGCCGGGCTCGCCGCCGGTGGCCGCGTGAACCTCGAGCTCCCGCTGCGGGCCAGCGACCGCCTCGGCGGCCACGTCGTCCAGGGCCACGTCGACGGCGTCGGCACCGTGCGCGCCACGCGCGAGGACGGCTTCGCCCGCATCGTCGAGATCGCCGCCGAGCCCGATCTGCTGCGCTACGTCGTCGAGAAGGGCTCGATCGCCGTGGATGGCATCTCGCTGACCGTCAGCGCCGTCGGCGACGACTTCTTCGCTGTTTCCCTCATTCCCGAGACCATCGAGCGCACGACGCTCGGGGCCGCCGTACCCGGGCGGCCCGTGAACCTGGAGGTCGACGTGCTCGCCAAGTACGTGGAGAAGCTGGTGTCGCCACGATGAGCGCTTCGACGAAGCCGTTCTCGTCGGTCGCGGAGGCGATCGATGACATCCGCGCGGGGCGCATGGTCGTCGTCTGCGACGACGAGAACCGCGAGAACGAGGGCGATCTGACGATGGCGGCGCAGTTCGCCACGCCGAACGCGATCAACTTCATGGCCAAGGAGGGGCGCGGGCTGATCTGCCTGGCGCTGACCCCCGACCGCTGCGAGGAGATGGGCCTCGACCTGATGGCGGCCAAGAACGAGTCCGCCTTCGAGACCGCGTTCACCGTGTCCGTCGAGGCGCGCGAGGGCGTCACCACCGGGATCAGCGCCGCGGACCGCGCGCACACGATCCAGGTGGCGATCGATCCGGAGAGCGCGCCGCGCGACCTGGTGCAGCCCGGCCACGTCTTCCCGCTGAAGGCGAAGGCCGGCGGCGTGCTCGAGCGCACCGGCCAGACCGAGGCGGCCGTCGACCTGGCGCGCCTGGCGGGCCTGAACCCGGCCGGCGTGATCTGCGAGATCATGAACGACGACGGGACGATGGCCCGTGTCGGCGATCTCGTCGGCTACTGCGAGCGCCACGACCTGAAGATGATCACGGTCGCCGACCTGATCGCCTACCGCCGCAAGCACGACCGCCTGGTCGAGCGCGTGGTCGCGACCGCGCTGCCGACGACCTTCGGCACGTTCACCGCGGTCGGCTACCGGTCGCTGGTCGACGACAAGCACCACGTCGCGCTCGTCAAGGGCGACGTCGAGGGCCTCGACGACGTGCTCGTGCGCGTCCATTCCGAGTGCCTCACCGGCGACGTCTTCCACTCGCTGCGCTGCGACTGCGGCGAGCAGCTGGAGTCGGCGCTGGTGATGATCGAGCGGGAGGGAACCGGCGTCCTTCTCTACCTGGCCCAGGAGGGGCTCGGGATGGGGCTGCTGAACAAGCTGCTCGCCTACAAGCTGCAGGAGGAGGGCCTGGACACCGTCGACGCCAACCTCCAGCTCGGCCTGCCCGCCGACCTGCGCGACTACGGCATCGGCGCCCAGATCCTCACCGACCTCGGGCTGTCGTCGATCCGCATCCTCACGAACAACCCGAAGAAGATCCGCGGGCTGGAGGGCTACGGGCTGTCGGTCAGCGAGCAGGTGCCGATCGAGCATCTGCCCAACCCGCACAACGAGGCCTACCTGCGGGCCAAGGCCGAGCGGATGGGGCACATCCTCCATCACCAGGGCGTCGACGTCGACGAGCAGATGCTCCACGACGAGCACGAGCACGACCGGGAGGCGGCCGAGCAGCGCGCGGCGGGCGACGGCGAGGGTCGCGCATGAGGTTCGCGGTCTGCGTCGCGCGCTTCTATGAGGACCTCGCGGCGCGCCTCGAGGCAGGCGCGCGCGCCAGGTTCTCCGAGGCCGGCTGCGACGAGGTCGACCGCTTCGACGTCCCGGGAGCCTTCGAGCTGCCGCTCGCCGCGCTCTACGCGGTGCAGTCGGGCCGCTACGACGGGGTCGCCTGCCTGGGCGCCGTCATCCGCGGCGAGACCGACCATTACGACTGGGTCTGCCAGGAATCGGCGCGCGGGATCCAGGAGGTCCAGCTGCGCACCGGCGTGCCGTGCTCCTTCGGCGTGCTGACCGTCGATTCGATGGAGCAGGCGCTCGCGCGCTCCGGCGGCGACAAGCGCGACAGCGGCCGTCATGCCGCCGACGCGGTGCTCGCGCTGGTTGCAGTTCGCGAGGCGACGGCGGTAGCCTGAACGACGATGCTGTTCGGTGAGATCGGAAGAGCAGGAGAGGTGATCGCGCTGGGCCTGACGCTCGGCGTGCACATCCTCGGTGGCTTCGCCCTCATCTACATGCTCGTGAAGGACAGCGACGGCGGGGCACTGGACTGGTGGCCGCGCGACGAGGACGACGGCCCTCCGCGCGACCCGATCGGCCCCGATCCACGCGGTGGCGGAGGCGGCCTGCCGCTCCCGATCGCCGACGCGTCCGCGGTCCGCCTGCGCGAGCCCGGCTCGATCGCCGACGGCTATCCCCGCCGCGAGCGCCGCCCGGTGCACCCGCCACCGCGCGAACCCGCGCCCGTTCCGCAGCGC
>JAOPZL010000034.1 GCA_025964175.1 Solirubrobacterales bacterium | reverse complement strand
CGCGGCGCGCGGGGCCGCCGTGCGCGAGCCCGGCGCGCCCAAGCCCCCCGTCGCCCCGCCCCGCGCACCGGTCAACAGCAGCCGCCGCGCGCGGATGGAGGACGCGCCCAAGGCGCCGTGGTCCCCGTTCCCGCTCGTCGAGCTGGCGATCCTCGCGGGCCTCGTGCTGCTCGTGCTCGGCATCGTCGGCGTGGCGCACGACCGGGCCGCGTTCGTCCTCTGCGGGTTGGCGCTGGTCAGCGTCGCCTCGCTGGAGCTGTCGCTGCGCGAGCACTTCGCGGGCTTCCGCTCCCACTCGTCGCTGCTGGCCGGGGCGGCCACCGTCGTGGTGGTCATCCTCGGCCAGGTGCTGATCGATCCACCGGAGGTCGCGCTGATCGTGGCAGGGGTCGTGGTCTTCGCCGGCTGCTTCCTGCTGCTGCGCCGGGCGTTCCTTCGACGGACCGGGGGCATAGGGTTCCGGGCGTGACCGATCCGACTCCCGAGCGCAAGCAGATGCGCATCACCGGCCTGCACCACGTGACGCTCATCTGTCGCGACCTCCAGAAGACGACCGCCTTCTACCGCGACGTGCTCGGCCTCGGGCTCGTGAAGCAGGGCGTCAACGACGACGATCCGGACAAGCGCCACTTCTGGTTCGGCGACGCCTCGGGCGCCGCCGGCACGCTCGTCTCCTTCATGGAGTACCCGCAGATGCCGGAGGGCTCCGCGGGGCCGGGCATCGTCCATCACTTCGCGCTGACCGTCGACTCCGCCGAGGAGCTGGAGGAGTGGCGCGGCTACCTGCGAGCCCAGGGCGTGCAGACCACGGAGGTCATGGACCGTGGCAAGGCGCAGCAGGCGGGCGGCCTGGACGGCGTCCTCGACAACGGGTTCTTCCGGTCGCTCTACATGCGCGACCCGGACGGGAACATCCTCGAGCTCGCCACGCGCGTCTGAGCCTCGGCCGACGCGCGCGGCCAGCCCGGGGGGACGGTCCGTGTCCGGCGGAGACCGCTAGGCGATCGCCACGACCGCGTTCGGCGCGTGCGCTCGCTCGCCGTCGGCGAGCCCCAAGGCGGGCTGGACCGAGAGCTGCGCGGCCACGGCGTTGCGCTGTCGCTCGGTGAGCGACCCGATCGTCTTCGTCTCCGACAGCGTCACCTGTGCCAGGAACCGCCGGCTGCGGGTCCGTCCCCACCGGCGCTGGCTCATCAGCAGATCGGCGACGGCCATGCTCTCGGCCTCCCACGGGGAGTCGAGGACCACCTCCGACGCCGTCAGCTCGCCTTCGGCAACGCGCCGCTTGAGATCGGCCCGTGCGAGACGAACCTCATTCGCGCGCTGAAGGGCCCGCAGGTGCTGGGGCCCTGTGGCGATGGTGGCTGACGTCATGCTTCCTCCCTGCCGTCAGGCCATACGGCCGTTCAGCATCGTCGTGTGCTTGGTGCATCGACGAGCGCGGGCATGGTTCAGGCCTCCCTGACGGGAGCGTTCCTCGGGGTCCCTCGGAGGGGCCGGTCGACCAAACCAGCCTGCCTGTTCTCCTTCCCCACGCGCCGCGATCGACGCTGCACCAACTTACGGCCGTCTGCTTAAACCGGTCAACTGCAGAACTGGGGAATAGGCGCTCAGAGCGCACTTTTCCTGCGCATCTCGACGCCTGGTCGAGGGTTCGCGCAGGAGATTCCGCGCCGTTCAGGGTTCTGGTCGCGGCAGCGGCCCGTGCTCGGCCTCGAAGGAGACCTTGACGCTGGAGAATGCCTCCAGGGCACGGTCGAGCGTCGCGGTGTCGTGCGTGGCCATCACCGACGTGCGCAGCAGTGCGCCGCCCGGAGGGACGGCCGGATGGATCGCGACGTTGACGAAGACGCCGGCGTCGTAGAGCGCGCGCCACAGCAGCGCGGCCTTCCAGTCGTCCTCGACGAGCACGGGGATCACCGGGGTGCCGATCTCGTGGTCGATGGTCTTGAAGCCGCGCTCGCGCAGCCCGTCCCGCAGGTAGCGCGCGTTCTCGAGCACGCGGGCCATCAGCTGGGGCCCCTCGTCGGAGCGGATGATCCGCAGCGAGGCCAGCGCGGCGCCGACCGCGGCGGGGACGCCGGCCGCCGTGAAGATGTAGGCGCGGCTGGAGATGCGCACGAAGTCGATCACCTCGGAGGAGCCGACGACGAACCCGCCGCAGCTGGCCAGCGACTTGGAGAAGGTCCCCATCCGCAGGTCGACGCGGTCCTCGACGCCGAGCAGCTCGCTGGCGCCCGCGCCGCGCGCGCCGAGCACGCCGGCGCCGTGGGCCTCGTCGACCATGAGGCGCGCGCCGAAGCGCTCGCACAGGTCGGCGATCTCGACGAGCGGGGCGACGTCGCCCTCCATCGAGTAGACGCCGTCCACGACGACGAGCACGCCGCCGCCGTCCTCGACGCTGCGCTCCAGCTGCTTCTCGAGCTTGTCGAGGCGGTTGTGGCGGAACGGCCGCATCTTCGCCCGCGACTGGAGCACGCCGTCGAGGATCGAGGCGTGGTCGCCGGAGTCGACGATGACGGTGTCGCGCTGCTCGAGGATCGTCCCGATCGTCCCGAGGTTCGCCTGATGGCCGGTCGTGAAGACGATGCAGTCCTCGGTCCCCATCCAGTCGGCGATCTCCTGCTCCAGCTGCACGTGCAGGTGGGTGGTGCCGTTGAGGAAGCGCGAGCCGGTGAGGCCGGTGCCGTACTGGTCCAGCGCGTCGCGCGCCCCCTGGATGACCCGCGCGTCGCCGGTCAGGCCGAGGTAGTTGTTGGAGCCGAGCATCACGCGGTCGACCCCTTCCATCTCGGTGATGGGGCCGGCGGGGCCGGTCAGCTCTCGGAAATAGGGAATCAGATCGGCCTCGCGCGCGGCGCGCAACTGCTCGGCGCGCTCGTGCCCGCGGACCTTCGCGAAGACGTCTACGGTGGTGGGCATATGAGCCTTGAGATCCGGGCGGTGGCGTCGCACCGCGAGATTCGGGAGTTCATCGAGCTCCCGTTTCGGCTGCACTCTACCTCCCCGCACTGGGTGCCTCCGCTGCGCCTGGAGCGACGGCTGTTCCTCTCGCGCAAGCACAACGCCTTCTTCACCCACGGCGACGCGCGCCTGTTCCTGGCCTGGCGCGACGGCCGCGTCGTGGGCCGCATCAGCGCCCAGATCAACCACGCCTTCAACGCCGCCCAGCACAACGACTGGGGCATGTTCGGCTTCCTGGAGATGGAGGACGACGCCGAGGTCCTCGCCGCGCTGCTCGACGCCGCGGCGGGCTGGCTGCGGGCTCGCGGCCGCGACCGAATGGTCGGGCCGATGGACTTCGCGATGAACGACGAGTGCGGGCTGCTCTTCGACGGCTACGACCGCGACCCGTTGATCCGCCAGCCCTGGCACCCGCCCTACTACTTCCGCCTGTGCGAGGCGGCGGGTCTGACGAAGGCGCAGGACCTGCTGATGTGGGAGCTGAACATCGCCGACCGCACCAAGATCCGCCCGATCCTCTTCCGCCTGGCAGAGGAGGCCTCGTCCAAGCACGGGGTGGCGCTGCGCAACATGACGCGCCGCACGCTGCGCTCGGACCTGGACGAGTTCGCCGAGGTCTACAACAGCGCGTGGTCGGAGAACTGGGACTTCGTGCCGTTCTCCAAGGAGGACCTCGACGCGCAGGCCGCCGAGTTCCAGCTCGCCTTCGACGGCGACTGGATGATGGTCGCCGAGAAGGACGGCGAGGCGATCGCCGCGGCGCTGACCTTCCCCGACATGAACCAGGTGCTCAAGAAGATGAAGGGGCGGCTGCTGCCCTTCGGCTGGTGGCACTACCTGCGCCGCTACAAGACGATCGACCGCGTCCGCGTCGGCTTCCTCGGCGTCAAGCCCGAATACCAGCACACCGGGGTGGCCGCGCAGCTGTACATCGAGCACTTCGACGTCGCCGCGCGCACGCATCGCAAGTGGGGCGAGATGGGCTGGATCCTCGAGTCCAACCGGGCCATGAACCGGGGGATGGAGGCGATGGGCGGCCGGGTCGTCAAGCGCTACCGCGTGTACGAGCGCGAGCTCGTGCCCGCCGCGGGCGCCGCGGTGACCCAAACCGGCTGACGGCACTGCTAGGTTCAGCGGCAGATGGCCCTCGACGCAAGCATGCCGCAGCCCGAGCCTGAGGTGGTCGACGGCGTCGTCGTGCGCGAGCCGGCGCCGATCGAGCGGCGGTCGGTCGCACCGGTGACCGTCCAGGCCGCTGCCGTCGCCGGTGCATCGCTCGTCGCCGGCGCCACCGCCGTCGTGCTCGCCAAGGGCGTCGCCCGGGCCGTGAGCTCCCCCCGCCGCGGCCGCCGTCGTCTCGGCGGCCGGCGCAAGGGGACGCGTCTGGACGTCCTCGCGACCAGGACCTTCCTGGTCGACGTCCACCTGGTCGACCGGCGCTGAGCGGACCCGTGGAAGTCCGGGTCGATGTCCGGCCCGTCTGGCCGTTGCACCTGGCCCGCCACAGCGGCATGGACGGCGTCCAGCGCCACCGTGACGGCGTCCTGCACCGCCTGCTGCACGTCGACGGACAGCCCGCGCACGTGCGCGTCGCCCAGCCGTCCGCCGACCGGGTCGTCATCGGGTCGTCGGCCGAGAGCCGCGACGTCGCCGAGCACGCCCTGGAGCGGATGCGGTTCGCGCTCGGCGTCGACGACGACCTGCGTCCCTTCTTTCGCCGCTTCCGCGACGACCCGCTGATCGGCGCGTCCGTGCGGTCGATGCCGCACCTGCGCGTCGCGCGGCGGCCCGAGCCCTTCGAGGCGCTGGCGTGGGCGGTCTGCGAGCAGCTGATCGACTACGAGCGGGCGACCGAGATCGAGCGGGCGATCGTCGCCTACGGCGGCCTGCGCGTCACCAACCCGCCGCACCCGCCCCTGCGCGACGTGCCGACGGCCGCGACCGTCGCGGGCTGGTCGCCCGCCCGCCTGGAGTCCTTCGGCCTGACGCCGACGCGTGCGCTGGCCCTGCATCGCGCCGCGCGCGAGGTCGCCTCCGGCCGCGTCGACCTGCACGCGGCCGACCACGAGCGCGGGTGGGCCCGGCTGCGCAAGATCCGCGGGATCGGCTCGTGGACGCTGGAGTTCCTGGCCATCCACGGCCAGGGCCGCTACGACCAGCTGCCCGCCGGGGACCTGGCCTACCGCAAGGTCGTCGCCCAGCTGCAGGCCGGCGGCGGCCATCCCCTCGCGCGCGTCGAGGAGGACGAGGTACGCGCGTTCTTCGCCCCCTACGGCGAGTGGGCCGGCCTGGCCGGAGCCCACGTCCTCGCCACAACGAGTCGACTCAGGAGAGCCCTCGCCGCATGACCGTCGCACGCCTGTCCCGCCGTCCCGCGCAGCGCGCCCGCCGTGGTGGCGCCGTCGTCCTCGCGGCGGGAGCGGCCGGTGCCGTCGCCCTCGCGGGCCTGACCGCGGCGACCACCGCGAC
>JAOPZL010000019.1 GCA_025964175.1 Solirubrobacterales bacterium | reverse complement strand
TATATGGTCCGCTCATGGAGCAGACCCGAATCGTCCTGGCCGACGACCATGCGGTGGTGCGCAGCGGGCTGCGCCTCGTCCTGGAGGGCGAGACGGGCTTCGAGGTCGTCGCCGAGGCCGGCACGGTCGAGGAGACGGTGCGCAAGGTCCGCGCGATCCGCCCGAACGTGCTGGTACTGGATCTGAACATGGGCAGCGAGTCGTCCCTGGACGCGATCCCCACGCTGCGCGCCGACGTCCCGGGCACGGCGATCGTCGTGCTGACGATGCAGAACGAGCCGGCGTTCGCGCGCCAGGCACTGCAGTCCGGCGCATCGGCGTACGTGCTCAAGGAGGCCGCCGCCGACGAGCTCGTCCATGCCGTCCACGCCGCCGCCCGCGGGGAGATCTACCTCAACCCCCAGCTCGGAGCGCGGCTCGCCGCCGAGCCGGACGCGGTAGCCGCCGCGCCGCCCGACGACCTCACCGACCGGGAGGTCGAGGTGCTGCGCCTGATCGCCCTGGGCAACACCAACGCCGAGATCGCCGCCGAGCTGTACCTGTCCGTGCGCACCGTGGAGTCCCACCGCTCCCACATCCAGCGCAAGCTCGGGCGCACCACGCGCGCGGAGCTCGTGCGCTACGCACTGCAACGCGGCGTCCTCACGCTGGAGAGCTGACCGGTCACCAGCGACCGTGGCGCGGCAGCGGCCCGAGCGGCTCCAGAGCCAGCGGGCGCGCGTCGCGGTCGGGCGACAGAGCGACGTCGACGGTGATCCCCTCCGGTTCGTCGGGCGCCTTCAGCGGCGCCACCACGGCCAGTTCCCGGCTGAGGAACGGAGCCAGGTAGTGCCCGACGACCTTCGACGGGGGCCACCACAGACGGTCCACTGACGTAGTCCCCTCCTCGGTGCCGGCCGCGACGTCGTGGCGCATGAACTGCGGCTCGCCGCCGGTCAGCAGCAGCCCGCGCAACACCGGCCGAAACGGCTCGGCAACGACCGGTGCGCCGGCGCCGGCCGCGATGTCGCGAGCCGCGGCGTCGGCCTGCTGCGTGGCCAGGCCACCCTGCTTGACCGGATAGTCGGCTCCGTCACCGACCACGTAGACGTCGTCGACGCCGACGACCCGCCCGTGGTCATCAACCGGCACGAAGCCGTGATCGTCCGCCGCGATCCCGGGCACCGGGCGCCCCACGATCACCGGCAGTGCGACGATGCGCTGCACCGACAGCCGGGCATCCCCCGGTGCCAGCAGGATCTCCCCGGGACGCTCGATCGCGGCATATGCGCTGTTGTGGACCGTGATTCCGGTCCGCTCCAGCAACTCCGCCACCGCGCGGCTGGCTGTCGTGCCGAAGATGGCCAGCGGTTCCGTCTCGGGCGTGACGACGTGGATCGCGATCTCCTCGTTGGAGGACGAGTGGGCCTCGTGGGCGATCAACAGCGCCAGCTCGTACGCGGGCAGCGCCCACGACCCGCTGGGCGGGATCACCACGGCCACCGACCGGCAGTAGCCCTCGTCGATGTCGGCGAGCAGGCCGTTGAGCGCCGTGGGATCGGCATCGTCGAACGTGAGCGCGGCATGGTAGGCCGGACGCGCCGCGGCGCCCGTGGCGAGGATCAGGCGGTCGTACTCCAGCTGGGCGCCGTCGCTGCACGCGACGACGTGATCGACGACGTCCACCGAAGCAACGGCGGCGTGACGCAGGGTGGCGCCGAAGCGCGCGCAGATCTCCGTCAGCGGGATCCGCGTCTCGTGGCCGACAGAGAACGGGACCGCGACCGACATCGGCCGCAGGACGAAATCGCCGTTCGGAGCAACGACCGTCAGGTCGAGCTGCTGCCCACCTAGGTCGTGGAGCGCCATCAGCGCTTCCAAAGCGCCGATGCCGCCGCCGGCGATGACGACGCGCAATGGGGTGATGGAAGCGGGCATGAACAGATGTTCCTGCCGCAAGAGGCGCTCTCCATCCGGGCATTGACGCGATCTGCCTCCGTAGTCCGCCGCAGACCCCACTGGCGGCGGTCCTCCGCGGCTGGCAGGAGGAGCCATGGCGGCAGGCAGGTGTCAGTGCCCCCGTTCGGTGGGTGATGTCGGGTGCTGGCCGAAGGAGCTTGAAGACGCGTCGTGGAACGCCCCACGCGAGCAGGGCTACCGCGATGAGGAGGAGGATGAGGTCCTGTGCGAGTTCCAAGCGGTCGTTCTGGCGTAGCGGGCGGCGCGTCAGAGGTAGAGTCCGCCCCGATGTCCGGGAGGCTGCGATCGATCGCGCCCGCGCTGCTCATGACGGTCGCGGTCGCGGCCCTCGACTTCGCGGTCGGCTCGTCCATCACGCTACTGCCGCTGTTGGTCATCGGGCCGATCCTGGCCGCCGCGACGAGCGGCCCGCGCGACACGGCCGTGGTGGGCGCGCTCGCCTTCCTGGTCGCCGTCGGCGCGGGCGCCGCCGCGGGTGAGCCGGCGTCGGCCGACCACGTCATCGCCGCCTCCACGGTCGTCGTCGGCTCGGTGCTGGCGACCATCGTCGCCGCCGCGCGCGAGCGCGAGCAGGCCGCCCGGCGCGACGCCGAGCATGCGCTGACCCGCGCCGACCTGCTCGGCCGAGCCAGCCAGCTGTTCGAGTCCGGAGCCGATCCGCTCGCCCACCTCGACGCGATCGCCGCGCTCCCGGTGCCCGACCTCGCCGACCTGTGTGTCGTGGACCTCATCGGCGACGACGGGCGGCTGCGCGTGGAAGGTGCGGCGGGCCGCGACCAGGAGTCGGCCGAGCGGGTGCGGTCGGTCCGCCGCCAGGAGCCGGTCGATCCGTCGAGCGATCATCCGGTCGCGGTCGTCGCGCGCACCGGCGTGCCCGCGCTGTTGAACACGATCGGCGAGAGCATGCTGCGCGGCTGGTCGACGGGCCCCCGCCACCTCGCGTTCATGCAAGCGTTCGGCTACCGCTCGATCATCATCGTCCCGCTGAGCGCCCGCGGCCGGACGATCGGCGCGCTGTCGCTGATCCGCGTGACGCCCGACCGCGACTACGACGAAGCCGACCTCGGCGTGGCCGAAGCGGTGGCCCGCCGTGCCGGCCTCGCCGTCGACCACGCGCGGCTGGACCTCGAGCTGGGCGAGACCGCCTCCGAGCTGCGCACGGTCCTCGGCGCGCTGGCCGAGGCGGTGACCGTGCAGGGCCCCGACGGCGAGCTGGTCTACGCCAACGAGGCCGCCGCCCGCCTGTACGGCTACGCCACCGTCGAGGAGCTGCTGAGCGCCGGGGTCAACACGTTCTACGAGCGCTGGGACGTGTGCGACGAGCACGGCGACCCGGTCCCGCGCGACCAGCTCCCCGGCCGGCGCGCGCTGCAGGGGGAGCTGGAGCCCGTGCTGCTCGTGCAGATGATCAAGCGCTCGACCGGCGAGCGGACGTGGCGGCTGGCCAAGGCATCGCCGGTGCTCGACGGCGACGGCCGCCCGCGCCTCGCGGTGAACGTCATCGAGGACGTCACCGAGCAGCGCCGGCGCGAGCGCGGCCAGGCGTTCCTGGCCCGTGCGTCCAAGCTGCTCGCCGCCTCGCTGGACCCGGCCCAGACGCTGCGCGAGGTGGCGTGGGCGGCGGTGCCCGAGCTGGCCGACTGGTGCGCGGTCGACATGCCCGACGAGCGGGGTCGGCTGCGCCGCGTCGCGACCGCCGACCGCTCGCCCCAGCGGACCTCGTCCGCGGCCCTCGTCGTGCGCGAGCGCGCCGGGGTGGACATGCTCACCGTCGGCCCGCCCGAGGTGATGCGCACCGGCCGCTCCCAGTTCCACCCCCAGATCAGCGATGAGCTGCTGCGCGCCGCCGCGGCCGACGAGACGCAGCTCGCCGCGCTGCGGGAGGTCGACGCTCGCTCGGTCCTGGTCGTGCCGCTGGTCGTCGCAGGTCAGCCGATCGGGACGATCACGATGGGGACGATCGAGTCGGCCCGCCGGCTGACGCCCGACGACCTTGCGCTGGCCGAGGAGCTCGGGCGGCGGGCCGGGATCGCCGTCGAGCACTCACGCGTCCATCGCGACCGCTCCGCGATCGCCGCCACCCTCCAGGCCGCGCTGCTGCCGCCCTCGCTTCCGGAGATCCCGGGGGTCGCGATCGCCGCTCGCTTCCGGGCGGCCAGCGGCGGCGCGACCGTCGGCGGCGACTTCTACGACGTCTTCCCCCTCGGCGGCGACCGGGCCTCCTGGATGGTCGTCATGGGCGACGTGACCGGCAAGGGCCCGGCCGCGGCCGCGATCACCGCGCTGGCTCGCTACACGATGCGCACCGCTGCGCTGTACGAGCGCTCCCCGAGCCGCGTCCTGGAGCGCCTGAACCACGTGCTCGTCCACGACGACGACCGTCGGCGGCTGTGCACCGCGGTCTGCGCGCGGGTCGACGAGGGCGGCGAGGTGACGATCTCGTGCGCGGGACACCCGCCGCCGCTACGCAGCCTCCCGGGCGGAACGATCGAGCCGATCGGCCAGCCGGGCACGCTGCTGGGCGCGTTCGAGGACGGCCACTGGTCCGACAGCACCATCCACCTGCATCCCGACGAGTCGCTGGTCCTCTACACCGACGGCGTCACCGACGCCCGCGGCCCGCTCGACCGCTTCGGCGCCGATCGCCTCGACCAGGTCCTCGCCTCCGCCGCGGGGCAGCCGGCCGGCACGGTGGCCGCCGCCCTCGACGAGGCCCTCATCCGCTTCCAGGACGGCCATCCCCAGCGCGACGACGTCGCCCTGCTCGTGCTGCAGGCGCTGGCGACCTGAAGCGCCGCGTCCGGTCGCTCAGCCGACGCGCCCGGAACCGGTCCCGCCGGCCGAGCCCGCCGCGACGGCGGCTCGGGACGCGGCGGGCGCCGGCTCGAGGTTCCCGGCGGCAGCGGTGGCCCACAGGAGGCTGAGCCAGGTCAGCGAGGCGAGGAGCACGTGCACCCAGATCAGCTCGGTCGGGAGCTTGAGCCGGTACTGCACGGAGCCGACGATCCCCTCGGCCAGCATCAGCAGGCAGACCATGGTCATCGCGTGGCGCACGCCGGGGTTGGCCTTGCGCCAGCGCAGCAGGAACCAGACGATCACGCAGGCGACGCCGAAGGCCGCGGCGATGTGGCCGTGCCAGCTGATCGCGCGCATCATCGTGTAGCCGCCCCAGAAGTCCAGGCGCGGCACGAGCTCGCCGGTGCCCGATGCGCCCGCGTGCGGTCCGGCGCCCGTCGCGACCGTGCCCAGGAAGAGCAGCAAGCCGCCCCACACGAGCAGGATCCGCACCGGGATGACCGACCAGCGGTCACCGACCCGCGGCCGCTCCCCCGGCTCATGGCGCGCGCGCCAGGCCAGCGCGACCGCCGCGGCGATGCACAGCTGCGACAGCAGGAAGTGGGACATCACGAAGCCCGGCGCCAGGCCGTAGAGGACGGTCAGCCCGCCGAGCAGGGCCTGGGCGACGACGCCGAGCGGCAGCAGCACGCCGATGATCGCCAAATCCTTGCGAAACGGGCGGCGCAGGAACGCGCACAGGGCCGCGGCGATCGTGGCCACGCTGACCACGCCGGTGAAGAGCCGGTTGCCGTACTCGATCGCCGCGTGGGAGGTCAGCTCGGTCTGGACGAACTTGCCGTCGCAGCGCGGCCACGTCGGGCACCCGAGGCCGGAGCCGGTGAGCCGCACCGCCGCGCCGGTCAGCACGATGATCACGAGGCTCGCCAGCGCCACCAACGCGATGACGGCGTAGGCGCGAGGGCTGATGCGGGGGACGCGCTCGAGCAAACCGCCTCGCAGGATAGGGAGGTGTCCCGAAGGGCCCCGGCGGTGGCCCCTACTCGGGCAGGTCGGCGGGGTCCACGTCGCGCAGCCGCGGCTGGTTGCGGTCGCGCTCGGAGGTCTGCAGCTCGATGCCCGCGGGCCAGGTGATGGCGATGTCCGGGTCGTCGAAGGCGATGCCGCGATCGCGGGCCGGGTCGTAGTAGTCGTCCTGCAGGTAGACGACGTCGGCGACCTCCGACAGGACCACGAAGCCGTGGGCGAAGCCGGCCGGGACGTGGAGCTGGTGGTGGCGCTCGTCGTCGAGCGTGAACGCCTCCCACCGGCCGAAGGACGGCGACGAGCGGCGCACGTCGACGACGACGTCGAGGATCCGCCCGCGCGCACAGCGAACGTGCTTGGCCAGGCCGAGCTGGTAGTGCATCCCGCGCAGGACGCCCCGTGCCGAGCGCGAGTGGTTGTGCTGCACGAACGGCGTGGTGATCCCGACCTCGGCGAAGCTCTCGGCGCGGAAGGTCTCCACGAAGAAGCCGCGGTCGTCGCCGTGGACCGTGGGCTCGAGCAGGATCGGACCGTCGAGGCGGGTTTGGAGGCGTTGCATCGCGGGCGCAGGCTAGCGATCCAGCGCCCGGCAGGGCCTCGACGCCGCGGGCGCGGCCGGCGGGCTAGGGACGGTCGATCACGTCGGGGAGCCGCGCGGCGTGGAGGCGCTGCTCCATCGCCTCGAGCCGGGCGATGCGCAGCGCGAGCGCGGGATGCGTCGCCCGGCCGGCCCGCCGCAGCCACGGGCCGCTGGACTCGTCGGACACCGCCAGCAGGTGGAAGGCGTCGCGGCCGGCGACCTCGCGCAGGTCGCTGGAGGGGATCAGCTCCAGGCCGCCGCTGACCTTGCGCAGCGCCTGGGCCAGCACGGCGGGATGGCCGGTGAGCGCCGCGGCGCCCGCGTCGGCGGCCAGCTCGCGGTAGCGCGAGAGCGCGTTCGTCCCGAAGCGGGAGATCGCGCCGATGACCAGCGCGATGATCATGGCGGGCAGCGCCAGCCATGCGCCCGGCATCCGGCTGCCGCCCTCCAGGAGCACGGCTCCGGGACCGCCGACGACGGTCATCACCGTGGCGTCATGGTGGGCGAGGTGCGCGAGCTCGTGCGCGATGACCGCCTCGAGCTCGGCGGGCGTCAGCAGCTCGAGCAGCCCGCGCGTGACGTGCAGCTCCGCAGGGCGCCGCGGACGGGCGACGACCCACGAGTTCGGCTGCTTCTCCGGGTTGCGCACGATGACCGGCTTGGGCAGGTCGGCGGCGACGCACAGGCGCTCGACCAGCGCGTGCAGCTGCGGGCTGTCGGCCGGCGCCAGCTGCCGGCCGGGCGCCGCATCGCGATAGGCCTGGACGGACATCCACACGCCGATGACGATGGCCAGCGTGAAGAACAGCTCGATCCGCAGGGGCGCGAAGAGCGCCACGGCGACCACGGCGACGACCACCATCAGCGGGGTGACGACCGATGCCACCACCATCCGCGCCTGCAATCCCCGGTCGGCCGGGAAGAGGTCCCGTCCCTGCGCCATTGCTGCAGGCTACTCCTCCCTCCGACGCGGCACACCCAGCTCCCCACGTCTGACCTGCGGCCGGTTCGGGTACGCAGCGGCCACGGGTCTCGGAAGGGGGTAGCTCGATGCGCACTGCCGTGCGTCAGCTGTGGTTCTGGGTGTTGGTGGCGATCGCCGCCGGGATCTTGCTCGGGCTCGTCGCCCCCGACACCGCGGAGAAGGCCAAGTGGCTGGCCGACGCGTTCATCCAGCTCATCAAGGCGATCACCGGCCCTGTCATCTTCGTCACCGTGGTCATCGGCGTGGCGTCCATCGGCTCGCTGTCGCGGGCCGGCGGACTGGCGCTGCGCACGCTGGGCTACTTCTTCGTGATGACGGTGATCGCGTTGGCCCTCGGGCTCGTCGTGGCCAACGTCGTCGCGCCCGGGTCGGGCTTCGACGCCGCCAACGTCGGCGCGTCGGCCACGGCCCAGGCCAAGGAGTCGATCGCCGAGGCGGGCGGCACCCCGGGCCTGGTCGGCTTCATCACCGATGATCTGCTGCCGACCAGCTTCGTCTCGCCCTTCGTCGACAACGAGATCCTGCGCGTGCTCGTGCTCGCGATCCTCACCGCGGTCGCGGTGTCCACGCTGCCCGAGCGTCAGCGCGGGCAGGTGCTGTCGGTCTTCGAGGTCCTGTCGCAGATCATCTTCAAGATCATCCGCCTGATCATGTGGGCCGCGCCGCTGGGCGCCTTCGGCGGCATGGCCTACACGGTGGCGAAGTTCGGCAGCGAGTCGCTGACGTCGCTCGGGCTGCTGATGGTCACGTTCTGGGGCACGTGCGCGTTCTTCGTCTTCGTCGTGCTCGGGATCGTGGCGCGGGTCAGCGGCTTCTCGATCTTCCGCTTCGTGCGGCTGCTGCGCGACGAGCTGCTGATCATCGTCGGCACCTCGTCGTCGGAGACCGTCCTCCCGCGGCTGCTGGCCAAGCTCGAGGCGGCCGGCGCATCGCGGCGCACCGTCGGCCTCGTCATCCCGACGGGCTACTCGTTCAACCTCGACGGGACCTGCATCTACCTGACCATCGGGGCGCTGTTCATCGTGCAGGCCGCGGGCCAGTCGATGGACATCGGGCAGCAGATCGCGCTGGCCGCGCTGATGGTCCTGACCTCCAAGGGCGCCGCCGGCATCACCGGCGCCGGACTGGTCACGCTGACCGCGTCGCTGCAGGCCTTCGGCGGCGAGTTCTTCTCGGCCGAGGCGATCGCCGTCGGCATCGCCCTCGTCGTCGGCATCGACCGCATCATGAGCGAGGGCCGCGCGCTGACCAACTGCATCGGCAACGGGGTCGCGGCGATCGTCATCGCGCGCTGGTCCGGTGACCTGGACCGGGAGCGCTTCGCCTACGCCCTGCACCACCCGGCCGACGTGGACGCCGCGACCGAGCGGCTGCTCGCCGGCGAGCAGCCCGAGGAGCCGCGCTTCGACCGCGACCCCCAGCGCGAGCCGGCGCCCGCCTGAGCCGTCGTCGTCAGCCGGCGGTGCGCACCGCGCGCAGCGTGATCAGCAGCTCGTAGGCGGGGTCGTCCTCGGCCTCGCCCAGGAGCCCCGCGCCGACCTCCGCCTCGGCGAGCCCGTAGAGGAACGCGGCGGCCGCGGCGACGTTGCCGTGCGCGCGCACCTCGGGCTGCGCGAAGACCTGGGCGGCCAGCTCGCGCAGCCCGTGGCTGGTGTAGCGGACGTGGTCGGGGAACGGGTCGCCGGGCGCGATCTGCGAGATGCCGGGCACGGTGACCAGCAGCACGCCGCCGGGGCGCAGCGCGGCGTGGGCCTGGCGCAGGGCGGTCAGCGGATCGGCGATCGCCTGCAGCGTCTGGGTGCACACGAAGCAGTCGAAGCTGTCGGCCGGCAGCGCCGCGAAGTCGCCGCGGATCGTCGCGCGCGTCGAGGCGGGATCGGCGTCCAGGACGTCGACGCGCTCCATGCGCGCGCCGCCGAAGCGCTCCAGGTAGGTGGGCTCGTAGATCTCCACGCCGCGTCCGTGCAGATCGGTGGCGTGAGCCGCCAGGAAGCGCTCGATGTAGACGCGATCGACGGGCCGCCCGCGGTCCAGGCCGAAGCGGGTCGACAGCGGGCGCGGCGACAGGTGCGGCACGAGCTGGGCCGAGCGCGGTCGCCCGCGATGCCACAGCCGGGTGTAGGCGCGCCCCGCCCCGGCGCGCAGCCGCTTCACGAGCCCACGCTCGCCGCGCGAGCGAGCCCCTGGCGGGTTCGCGCAATGCAATCTGAGCCCCCTGGCGAGGATTTCACGATTTCACAGGTCTTCGGCCAGCCGCGGCGCCGCGCGCCGGAACACGGCGTAGCCCAGCCCGAACACGCCGAACACGATCGCCAGC
>JAOPZL010000402.1 GCA_025964175.1 Solirubrobacterales bacterium | reverse complement strand
GGCCGCGGGGGGCGGGCTGCGGGGGTGCGGGCAGCGGCGGGGCGCGTGGGGTCTGGGTCGCGGGCGCGGGCGCGGTCTGCGGCGCCGGCCGAGGGGGTGTGGGACGTTGACGACGCGGAGACCCGTCAACGTCGCGCACCCCTCGATTCCTGACGCCGGAGCCGACGCGCCGCCCGAGCCCGCCGCCCCGCGGCCGACCTCCCACCCGCGAACCCGGTCCCGCGACCGGGATCGGGATCGCGACCGTCCGAGCGCGACGCGGCACGGTCCCGGACCGCTTCGCCGGCGCCGTTGGCGGGGGCTCACTGCCCGTTGCCGCTGGAGCGCCGAGCACGCGCCGCTCCTCATCCGGCGCCCCGGCCCCCTCCAGCCGCGGCCACGCCACCACGACCACGACGACGGCCATCAGCGCGACGAACCCCGCGACGTTCCCCCACCGAACCCGCGTCAGAAACCCCCACATCCCTGCCATAGGGATCGCGCCGGACGGACTCGCCCCCACCACGTTGCTATCGTCCTGCGACGCATATGGCCAAGATTCAGCCGACATACGACCTCATGCTCCTGCTCGACCTGGAGTCAACCGACGAGCAGCGCGCGAAGGTGGTCGCTGACTCCGAGCGCATCATCAACGAGGGCGGCACCCTGATCGGGTCGCACGACTGGGGTGTCAAGGAGCTCGCGTACGAGATCCGCCACCAGGACTCGGCGGACTACCGTCTCTACCAGTTCCACATCAACGATGCGAAGACGCTGACCGAGCTTCACCGCACGCTCTCGATCGCCGATGGCCTCCTGCGCCACCGCATCATCAAGCTCGCCCCGGGCACGCCCGAGCCGCCGGAGCCCGGTGCCGCGCCGACCGTCGACGTGGACTACGAGCCGGCCCTGTAGAGCCGGCGGCGCCTCGCGCCGCCATCGAGTTGGACCCGAAGGCGGCGCTTCTGCGCCGCCTTTGTAATTTCTGTGCGGATTTTCCGCGTAGAACGGTGGCTCCGCCTGCACTCCGCGCTAGGCTCGGCCGAAGATCGTTCAGAGCCCAAAGGAGGCGCCTGAGATGGCCGCCACGAACATCAACCGGGTGATCATCACCGGCAACCTCACCAAGGATCCCGAGCTCCGCTCGACCAGCGGTGGGCTATCCGTCTGCAGCCTGCGCATCGCGTGCAACACGCGGCGCAAGGACGGCGCGTCCGGCGAGTGGGTCGATCAGCCGAACTACTTCTCGGCCACCATCTTCGGCCGGTCGGGCGAGAACGCCGCCCAGTACCTGTCCAAGGGCCGCGGCGTCGCCGTCGACGGCCGGCTGTCCTGGCGCGAGTACCAGGACAAGGACGGCAACAAGCGCGAGGCGGTGGAGATCATCGCCGACAACGTCCAGTTCCTGAGCGACGGGCAGAGCGGCGGAGGAGGCGGCAACGGTGGCGGCGGCTTCACGCCCCGTAGCGACGTTCCCGCCGACACCGGCGACTTCTCCCCGGCTCCGGTCGGCGGTGGCTCGTACGGCGGCGGCAGCGCGCCGGACGACGACATCCCCTTCTAGCCGTCCGCGTTCCCCGGCGACGTCCGCACGGGGAACGCCACGACAGCAGCACCGGGCGCCGGGCATCGAGAGATTCCGGCGCCCTTCGTCTGAGCGCGATCGGCTGTTTCGGGAGCCCGGAGCCGGCCCGTCTATCCTCTGGGGCTCCAACCGCTTCAGTGTGGTCTCGGCGCATCCGAATCCGCCGCCGAGCGTGCTAAGCGTGGTCCTGTGTCACAATGGGTGGCCGGGGCCGCGCGCCGTTCGTCGTGCTGCGCGTGCCACAGACGCTTTCAACTGTAAGAAGGACTAGGAGACTTGGCTAAGGCTCGAGGCCGCGGGAAGCCCACCCGCCGCCGTGACAAGAAGGGTGGACCCGGCAGCGGCCGTCGCAAGCCCTGCCCGTTCTGCCGCGACAAGCAGGAGCAGGTGGACTACAAGGACATCGGCACCCTGCGCAAGTTCGTCTCGGAGAAGGGCAAGATCCGCTCCCGGCGGATCACCGGCGCCTGCCGCCGTCATCAGAGCCAGATCGCGAAGGCCGTCAAGAACGCCCGCGAACTGGCTCTGCTGCCCTACGTCGACCCGACCGGTGGCCGTGACGACGAGCGCCCGGGCCGTGGTGGCCGCGGACGCGACCGCGAGGATCGCTAGCCATGCCTGAGGCCATCCTCCTCGCCGACGTCGAGGGCGTCGGCGAGCGCGGCACCGTCGTCGACGTCTCCAAGGGCTACCTGCGCAACTTCCTGATCCCCCGCAAGCTCGCCCAGCCGGCGACCAAGGGTGCGATCGAGCAGGCCCAGGTGCGCATGGCGCAGCTGGAGAAGGCCAAGGCCGAGGCGGTCGAGCGGGCCAAGGAGAACGCCGCGACGCTGTCGCGCACCGTCCTCACGATCGCCCAGCAGGCCGGCGACGACGGCCGTCTCTTCGGCTCCGTCACCAGCCAGGACATCGCGGACGCCATCAAGGAGGCCCGCGGCCTCAAGGTGGACAAGCGCAAGATCAACCTCGAGGAGCCCATCAAGCACGTGGGCACCTACATGGTCGACGTGGAGATCGCCGACGGCGCCACCGCGTCGGTCAAGACCATGGTGGTCGAGGCGAAGTAGTCCTCGCCGGGGCGCGCCAGCGCGCCCCGCACCGCAGCACCCTTCCGCCGGCCCCCTGGGCCGGCGGTCGTCGTTGTGGGGCGCACGCACCACTTCGTCACGGCCCACCACCAGTTCGTCATAACTCTGCGCTCCTAGCGGCAACTTCTCATGCGTGGCGACGGGTCCTCGCGCTAGCGTCGAGCGTCGCCGATGGCCTACTCCCCCGACCGCGCTCTCGAATCGCCCACGCCCCCGATGAACGGGGTGCACGCGCCGCCGCACAACCTCGAGGCCGAGCAGTCGGTGCTCGGGGCGATCCTGCTGTCGGAGCGGTCGCTGTACGCCCTCGTGATCGAGGAGGGCCTGCGGGCGGAGGACTTCTACCGCGAGCGCTACCGCGTGACCTACGCGGCGATGCTGAAGCTCTACGCGGCCAACGAGCCGATCGACTCGCTGACCGTCACCGAGGCGCTGCGCCAGGTCGGCGAGCTCGAGACCGCCGGCGGCGAGGGCGCGATCGACGAGCTGACCGGCTCGGTTCCGCTCGTCGGCAACGCCCGCCGCTACGCGCAGATCGTCAAGGAGAACGCGCTGCTGCGCCGCCTCCTGACCACGACCTACGAGATCCAGGCCTCGGTCGCCGAGCACAGCATGGCTCCGCGCGACCTCGTCGAGCAGGCCGAGAAGGCGATGCTCGAGGTCGCCCACGACGACCGCCAGCAGGACTTCCGCTCGATCGAGGAGATCCTCCACGACGAGATCGACAAGATGCAGCGCCTGTCGGCCGGGGACAACGCCATGACCGGCACCCCGTCCGGCTTCAAGGACCTCGACGAGCTGACCGGCGGCTTCCAGCCGGGCAACCTGATCATCCTGGCGGCCAGGCCATCCATGGGCAAGTGCCTCAGAGGCAGTGCGTTGGTCTACGACCCCAGCACGGGATCTCGGCGCAGCATCGCGGACCTCGTCGCCGCCGGAGAACGCGGCGAGGAGGCATGGGTCGCCTCCGTCGGGCCGGACCTCAAGCTCCGCCGCGTGCGCGTCACCGCCTTCATGCGCAGCGGCGTCCAGCCCGTCTTCCGGCTGACGACCCGCCTCGGCCGCCACGTGGAGGCGACGGCCAACCACCCACTCCTGAGCATGCGAGGCTGGAAGCCGCTGGGCGAGCTCTCCCCCGGCGATCGCCTTGCCGTGCCGCGCATGCTGCCTCGCCCCGTCGCACCGGCAGCGATGGGCGATCACGAGGTCGTGATGCTCGCGGCGCTGATCGCGGACGGGAACCTCACCAACCGCACCCCGCGGTTCGCCTACCGGCCCGATTCCCCGGTTCTCGCCACCGTCGAGGCCGCCGCCGAGCCGTTCGGCGTCCGACTGCGCCACGACGGCCGCGGAACCGCTTCGATCAGCGCCGGTCACGGGGCCGCGACCAACCCGGTGACCGAGCTGTGCCGTGAGCATGGGATCTGGGGCAAGCGCTCCGGCCAGAAGCGGGTCCCCGACGCGATCTTCTCGCTCGACGACACCCAGGTCGCCCGCTTCCTCGGCGTCCTCTTCGCCTGTGACGGGCATGTGCACACGCGCGAGCGCCTCGGCCAGGTCGGCTACACCACGATCAGCGAGCGACTGGCCTTCGACGTCCAGCACCTGCTGCTGCGGCTGGGAATCGTCGCGGCCATCCGCGTCCTTCCGCGCCCGATCTACGACGCCACGGGCGAGGTCGCTCGCGAAGTCCGCATCACCGACCAGGACCAGCTACGCCGCTTCTGCGCGCTCGTCCCGGTGGTCGGCAAGGAGGCGCCGGTCGCCCGCGCCCACCTCGACACGATCCCCGAGGCGCGGGACCAGGTCCTCACCGTCAGGCGCGACCGCACCTGGCGCGCGCCGAGCGTCGCGACCGGCGGCCCCGCCAACCACAACCGGCACGCCGGTCAGCGCGAGATGTCCCGCCCTCTGCTCGCCGAGATCACCTCTTGGGCGGAGGATCCGGTCCTCGACTCGCTCGCCACCTCCGACGTGTGGTGGGACGAGGTGGCCTCGATCGAGTACATCGGCGAGGAGGAGACGTACGACCTGACCGTCCCCGGCGATCACAACTTCGTCGCCGACGACGTCATCGTCCACAACAGCGCGCTCGTGACCAACATCGCCGAGAACGCGGCCATCGACTACGGGCGGCCGGTCGCGCTGTTCAGCCTCGAGATGTCCGAGACCGAGCTCGCGCAGCGGTTCGTGGCGTCGCAGGGGCGGATCTTCGGCGACAAGCTGCGCAAGGGAAAGGTCAGCGACGGCGAGTGGCCCAAGATCCTCGAGGCGACGAAGAAGCTGAGCTCCGCGCCGCTGTACGTGGACGACTCGTCCGACATCGGGATCCTCGACATCCGAGCGAAGGCGCGGCGGCTGCACCAGCAGGCGCCGGGCGGCCTGGGGCTGATCATCGTCGACTACCTGCAGCTGATGCGCCCGGACGCCGGCACCGACAGCCGCGTCGAGCAGGTCGGCCAGATGTCGCGAGGCCTGAAGATCCTCGCCCGCGAGCTGAAGGTGCCGGTGATCGCGCTCTCGCAGCTGAGCCGTGCCGTCGAGCAGCGCCACGACAAGAAGCCCATCCTCTCCGACCTGCGTGAATCGGGCCAGATCGAGCAGGACGCCGACCTGGTCATGTTCATCTACCGCGACGAGTACTACGAGAAGGACGAGTCCGAGGCGCAGGGTCTCGCCGAGGTGCTGATCGCCAAGCACCGCAACGGCGGCCTGGGCGACGTGACCCTGACCTTCCGCAAGGAGTACCCGAAGTTCCTCAACTACGCCGGGGATCGCTACGCATGAGTGGGGATCTCGCCCCGTGCCAGTACGGCATCTGCGACGGCTCCGGCTTCACGATCGACGAGGCGACGAACACCGCCAGCGACTGCCGCTGCCGGCCGTCGCTCCTCGCCGCCGGCCGGGCCCGCAGCCTCGAGGCGCGCATCCCGCGCAAGTACCGCGACGTCGCGTTCGACCGCTTCCCGATCACCGCGATCGAGCCGCGCGTCGTCGACGCCGTCAAGCGCTTCACCCGCGACATCAACCCCAACCTCGACGCCGGTAAGGGCCTGTGGCTCGTCGGAGATCCGGGGACCGGCAAGACGACGCTCGCGATGCTCATCTCCAAGGCGGCGATCGAGGCCAAGCGGACCACCGCGATCTACTCGATGCCGCGGCTGATGGCCGTCCTGCGCACCGCGATCGAGTCCGAGGAGGGCCTGCTCGGCCTGCTCGACCGCCTCGCCACCGTCGACCTGCTCCACATCGACGATCTCGGCGCCGAGCACCGCACCGACTGGGTCCTGGAGCAGATCTACTCGATCGTCAACACCCGCTACGAGGACCAGCGCTCGATCGTCATCACGACGAACAACATGCCCGACGAGCTCGAGGCGCAGATCGGCGCCCGCACCGTCTCGCGGCTGGTCGAGATGTGCGGCGACCCGCTGCCCCTGTTCGGCTCGGACCAGCGCATGTCGTTCACGGCCTGAACGCCCGCGCGCAGCCCCCTACACTCCACAGAACATGGCCGGAATCGTCATCGTTGGCGCCCAATGGGGCGATGAGGGCAAGGGCAAGGTCGTCGACCTCCTCGCCGAGCGGGCCGAAGCGGTCGTGCGCTTCCAGGGCGGCAACAACGCCGGGCACACGATCATCCGCGACGGTGAGACGTTCAAGTTCCACCTGATCCCCAGCGGCATCCTCTACCCGGGGCGCAAGTGCGTCATCGGCAACGGCTGCGTCATCGACCCGAAGGTCCTGACCGACGAGATCGACGGCCTCAAGGCCCGCGGGATCGACGTCAGCGGCCTGCGGATCTCGGCCAACGCGCACGTGATCATGCCGTACCACATGCTCCTCGACCACGCCGGTGAGGCGCGGCTCGGGAAGCTCCAGATCGGCACCACGCGACGCGGGATCGGCCCCTGCTACGCCGACAAGGCCTCGCGCCTGGGCATCCGCGTCCAGGACCTGCTCGACGAGAAGATCCTCAAGAAGAAGATCACCGCGGCGATCGAGCCCAAGCGGCTCGCGCTGCGCCCGTTCGCCAAGGACCCCAGCCTCGACCTGCACTCGATGGCCGAGGAGTACCTGACCTACGGCCACCGGATCGAGCAGTTCATCGCCGACACCTCGAGCCTCGTCTGGGACCTGCTCGACACCGGCAAGAACGTCATCTTCGAGGGCGCACAGGGCGTGCTGCTGGACATCGACCACGGCACGTATCCGTTCGTGACGAGCTCCAACCCGGTCGCGGGCGCCGCGACGACGGGCTCGGGCGTCGGACCGCGCGACATCGACGAGGTGTGGGGCGTCGCCAAGGCGTACGTCACCCGCGTCGGCGCCGGCCCGTTCCCGACCGAGCTCGACGACGACCTCGGGGCGGAGCTGCGCGAGCGCGGCGGCGAGTTCGGCACCACCACCGGCCGCCCGCGGCGCACCGGCTGGCTCGACCTCGTCGCGCTGAAGTACGCGGCGCGCATCAACACGCTGACGTCGCTGGCCATCACCAAGCTCGACGTCCTCTCCGGCTTCGACCGTCTCCACGTCTGCACCCGCTACCGCGGCGAGGAGGGAGCGATCTTCGACCGCTTCCCCTACCACCAGTCGGTGCTGCACCACGCGACCGCCGAGTACGAGGAGCTCCCGGGCTGGAAGGAGGACATCAGCCTCGCGCGCAGCGAGTCCGATCTCCCCGCCACCGCCCGCGAGTACCTGCAGTACGTCTCCGACTTCGTCGGGATCCCCGTGGCGATCGTCGGCGTCGGTCCCGGCCGCGAACAGATCATCTGGACGTCGTCCAGCCAGAGCTCGCTCGCCGCGCCCACGGCGGCGTAGGCGCGGCAGCCGCCGCGCCGTCGCCGCGGCGGCTGCCGCTCAGAACAGCGTGGGCTGCACGCTGGGCGCGTCGAGATCTGCCGGGTCCGGCAGCACCTCGAGCTCGCCGCGCCGCAGCGCGCGGAGGGCGAGCGCGGCACCGGAGAGCATGAGCAGCGCGACCAGGCTGATCTGGACGCTGACGATGCCCTCCTCGGTCCAGTAGACGTCGTCGAGCATCAGCAGCAGCGCCGACTCGTCCAGCGTCAGCGCGGTGCCGATCCCGAACGGGACCGCGAGCCACTCCTCCAGCGCCTCGTCGTCGGTCAGGACGGAGGCGCCGCCGGCGAGCAGCGCCAGCGCGATCCCGGGCACGAAGTGGTGCACGTGACGCTGGCCGACCTTCAGGTTGCGAAACGGGCCGAACTGCCCACGGCGGCGGATCATCCACGTCGACGTCCGCACGAACCCGAACGTGAGCGTGAACGAGCCGAGCAGGTTCAGCAGCCGCGTCTCGGCCGGCGACGCCCCACGATGGCCCTCGACGGCGACCTCGACCGCCTGGCTGACCGCCTCGCCCGGCGTCAGCCGCTGCGGGGAGCGGCGGACCACGCGCGCGATCTCGGTGACCGCGACGACCGCGGTGGTCGCCGCCGCGGCCGCGGCCAGCAGGACGGTGGGCCGCTCGGCGCGCAGTCTCCGGCGCCGGGCCCACGGAAGCTCGATCGCGCCCGGGAGGCGCCGCGCACGTGCCATCACCACGGCAGGCTAGATGGTTGGTTGCCCGTCCGAGCCGTGCCGGGGCGATGTAGCCTCCCCGCCCGTGAGCGTGCGACGCATCGCGTCCGCTGTCCTGATCGTCCTGGCCTCGCTGTGCCTGGTGGCGGCTCTGATCGCCGGCTACCTGCGCACGACGGTGCTGGATTCCGACCAGTTCGCCGATCGGGCCACCGCCGCGCTGGCGCAGCCCGCGGTGCGCGACCTCGTCGCCCGCCAGATCACCGACCAGGCGGTGCTGCGAGCCAACCAGGACCTCATCGCCGTGCGCCCGCTGGTGCAGACCGCGGCGAGCGCGATCGTCTCCACCGACGCCTTCCAGTCGCTCTTCCGCAAGGCGGTGCGCGACCTGCACCGCACCGTCTTCACCAAGGACCGCAACACGGCGACGGTCACCATCGCCGACGTCGGCGTCCTGCTCGCCGGGGCGTTGAAGCGGCTGGACCCGCAGATCGCCGCGCGGATCCCGGCCAGCTTCGGCGCCCGGTTGGACAGCGGCTCCACGGCGCTGCGGGCGCTGGACCTCGCCGACGCCGCCGATCGCGCGCAGCGGCTCGCCTGGATCCTGGGGATCGCCGCGGCGGTGCTGCTCGTCGCGGGCGTCGCGATCGCGCCGCACCGCCGCCGGGCCACCGTGCACGCCGGGATCGGCGTGGCCGTCGCGGGAGGCGTCATCGTCGTCGGCTACCAGATCGCGCGCTCGCAGCTGCTGGGCCGCTTCGGGCTGCCCGCCGACCGG
>JAOPZL010000389.1 GCA_025964175.1 Solirubrobacterales bacterium | reverse complement strand
CGGGAGAAGCCGAGCGCGCGGCGGATCGCGGTGCCCGGCATCCGGCGCTGGACGTCGGCGTGGGCGGCGGTGCCGAGCATGATCCCGGCGGCGGCGAGCGCGACGAGGGCGAACGCGATCAGCAGCGCGACGACGATCCCCGCCGCCTGGCCGATCAGGGTCTGCACGCCCTCGCGGGTCAGGAACGACACCCCGCCGATCCCGTACGCCTGGCCGCGGGCCTGGGTCAGCGTGACGTCGGTGCGCGAGCGGTCGTGCAGCCACAGCAGCGCGCGGTTCACGCCGAGCTCGTCGCCGCGCGGCACCCGTCGCGCCACCAGGCCCTCGCCGACGTACACCCGCGCCGCCGAGGCCAGCGGGAACGCGACGTTGTCCGGTGCGCGCGCGATGCCGGCCACGCGCAGCCGCCCGAGCCGCCCGACGTCGATCCGGTCGTCGACCTGCACGTCCCACTCCCGGGCGACGCCCTGCTCGACGACGACCTCTCGCGCGTCATCGCTCGCCTTCGGGTCCAGATCGCGCCCCTGCACGATCGCGTAGCCGCGCCGGCCCGGCAGCACGATCTGGAGGGTGCCCCGCCGCGTCGAGTGCCCGCCGGCGCGCAGCGAGACGCCGTCGAGGTCGTAGCGGTAGGAGCGGGCGGCCAGGTTGGGCAGCGTCCTGATGCGGGCGTCGACGTCGGCCCGGCGGGCCGGGTCGAAGCGGACGACGACGTCGGGGAGATCGGCGGTCCGGGCGGAGCGGTCGAACCCGGTGGCCAGCGCGTAGGCGACGGTCGCGCAGACGCCGACGACGAGCGCGGCCGCGAGGACGCCGACCGCGGCCAGGATCCGCCGCCGGCGCTCGGGCGTCATGCCGCGTCCAGGCGCCCCTCGCGCATCGCCATCACGCGGTCGGCACGGTCGGTCACCGCGCTCTCGTGGGTCACCACCACGACGGCGCGGCCCGCGTCGGCGATCTCGCGCAGCAGGTCGAGGACGATGGCCCCGGAGCCCTCGTCGAGGTTGCCGGTCGGCTCGTCGGCGAGAACGACGACGGGCTCGTTGACCAGTGCGCGGGCGATCGCCAGCCGCTGCTGCTCGCCGCCCGACAGCTCGTGGGGCAGCGAACCGGCGACCGCCGTCAACCCGAGGCGCTCGATCAGCGACCGGGCACGGTCCCGCGCGCCGGCCGGCGCGCCCGGCAGCCGCGCGGCGAGCAGGACGTTCTCCTCCCCGGTGAGCTCGGGCACGAGGTGGAAGGCCTGGAAGACGAATCCGACCCGGCGGCGGCGCAGCGCATCGGCGCGCCGGGGATCGAGGCGCTCGCCGGCGATGTCGATCGTTCCCCCGTCGGCGCGGTCCAGTCCGCCGAGGAGGTGCAGGAGGGTGGACTTGCCCGACCCGGAGCGCCCGACGATCGCGACCAGCTCGCCGCCGTCGACGTCGATGCCGGCGCCGTCGAGGATCCTCCGGGCCGCGCGGCCGCGCCCATACTCCTTGACCAGCCCACGAGCCCGCACCGCGGCGTCCATCGGGACAGGCTAGGGACGGCAGGGCGTCGCAGTGGCGCGGGGCGGGCGGCGGGGCGCCAACCCATGCGGCGGGACGCGGGGGGTCTCAGTCGCCGAGCACCGGCGGGAAGCGCTCCAGCGCCCACTCCGCCGACAGCAGCGGGCGCCGGTAGGAGCGCCCGTTGACGAGCACGTAGTCGCGCGTGCGCAGGTCGAACGGCAGCCGGCGCTCGATCGGGTACCAGTCGTTGTGCTGGCCGATCAGCACGTTGACGTCGGGATCGAACTCCCAGCCCTCCAGCCGCCGGCGCCAGGCCGCCGCGAACCCATCCGGATCAGCGGCGTAGCGCCGGCGCAGTGCCGCGTACGCCTGGCCCAGCTCGAGCTCCTCGCGCTCGATCGCGTTGTCGACCGAGGCGAGCCGCTCCATCCAGCGCGGCGGCGCGGATGCGGCGAAGTAGCCCTCGAGGGTGCGGACGGTCTGCATGCTGGTCCGCGAGAGCTGGCGGTTGTCGGGGTCGTCGGCCACCGCACTCCACTGTAGAAAGCGGGGTCGCGCTGCGCTTCGGGAAACGATCGAAGGGTCCTGTCTGGTCAAAGCGAGCATGACCACCCTTCTGGACTCACCCGCGCTGGCCGCCTACGACGCCCTCGCCCCGGCGTACGACCGCTTCACGCAGTCCTACGACCACGACGGGTGGCTGGCGCGCCTGGAGGTGGTCGCCCGCGCCGCCGGCCTCGTGCCGGGCGCCCGCGTCCTGGACGTCGGCTGCGGCACCGGCAAGTCGGCGGCGCCGCTGCTCGCGCGCGGCTACGCGGTCAGCGCCTGCGACCTCTCCCCGGCGATGGCCCGGCTCGCGCGCGCACGGCTCGGCCCGGGCGTCGACGTCTTCGTCGCCGACATGCGCGCGCTCGATCCCGCGCGTGGCCCGTTCGACCTCATCACCTGCCTCGACGACGCCGTCAACTACCTGCGCGACGAGACCGACCTCGCGGCCGCGTTCGCCGCGGCTGCCGCCCTGCTCGCGCCGGACGGCCTGTATCTGTTCGACGTCAACACGCTCGGCTGCTACGACGGGGCGTACTGCGGCGAGTTCGTCGTCGAGCGCGCCGACGCGCTCTTCTGCTGGCGCGGCGAGCGTCCCGACGAGGTCACCGAGGGCGGGCGCTTCCGCTCCCGGCTGGACGCGTTCGAGCGCGAGGCCGACGGCCGCTGGGAGCGCACGGCCAGCGTCCACGAGCAGCGCCACTTCTCCCAGGCGGCGGTGCGCCGCGCACTGGAGCACGCGGGGCTGGAGGTGATCCGGGTGCTCGGGCAGACCGCGGGCGCGGAGCTGGAGGCGACCTGCGACGAGCGGCTGCACCTCAAGCGGCTGACCGTGGCGCGCCGGCCCCGCTAGCTCGAGGCAACCGACGTGCGCTCGCGCTCGCAGCTCAGGGCGGCGCTCGCGAGCACGCGCAGCCGGTCGGCGTCGGCGATGATGGACGCCCAGTCGGTGGCCTGTGCGGGGACGAGGCGGTCCGACAGCCTCTCCGTGAGGTCCCACGCCCGCAGCAGCGCCTCTTCGTGGCTGAACGTCGCGAGGCCGGCGCCGCCGTCCTGCGCGCGGCTCCCGTTCTCGAACAGCATGATCACCGCGGTCGCGTTGATCGCGTCCTCCGCGGGCGCGTCCGTCGCCGCGTCGTCGCGGATCGCGTCGACGCGCTCGAGCACCTCGGCCAGCTCGTCGGCGACGCGCTGCCACGCGGCGGGATCGACCGCGAACGACGTGCGGCTGATGTGGATGTCGGCACGGTCGAAGCCCCCGTCGCTCAGCGCGCTGGCGGCGGCGGCCTGGACGTTGGCCAGGGAGACGGCCACGCCGGCGCGGCGGATCCCGACCGGCAGCGCGCCATCCTCGTCGTCGCTGACGTACGGGATCGTCGTCGCCTCGTAGAGCAACCCGGCGGGACCGCTCACGCTGCAGACGACCCCCGCGTGCTCCATCCGGTGCAGGTGGCGCAGCGTGCTGCGGCGGTCGGCGCCGATCTCGCGCATGAGCTGGGAGAGGGTCATCGGCTGCTGATCCAGCGCGCCGAAGATCCGCAGCCGCACCGGGTGGGCTATGGCCCGGATGAGCTCCGGCGCGACCGGGGTCGGTCGTGGCATTGCCGCCTCTCCTCTCCGTTAGGGCTTCCTGGACCTATCAGTACCACGGACCAGGTGGAGATGGAACGCCTGCGCAACGGACGGCGCCGGGCGGTGTAGGTGTCGTTGTGCGCACCGAACTCCACTTCCACCTCCTGCCCGGCGTCGACGATGGTCCTGAGACGATGGACGAGAGCCTCACGTTGGCGCGGCTGGCCGTGGAGGACGGGACGGCAACGGTCGTCTGCACCCCGCACGCGCGCGACGTCGACGTGCGCACCGTGCCCGAGCGCGTCGAGCAGCTGCGGGCCGAGCTGCGCGCCGCCGGCATCCCGCTGAAGATCGTCCCCGGCGTCGAGCTGGCCCAGGACGACATCGCCCGGCTCGGTCGCGCGGAGCTGGAGATCGCCGCTCACGGACCGGCCGACCGCCGCTGGGTCCTGCTCGAGGCGCCGCTCTTCCTCGACGCGCCGGGCCTGCTCGAGGCGGCCGGCGAGCTGACCGCGCGCGGCTACGGCCTGCTGCTCGGCCACCCCGAGCGCTGCGCCGACCTGATGGCCGTGGGCGGTGGGCTCGACGAGCTGCTGCAGGCGGGCGTCCGCCTGCAGGTCAACGGCTCGTCGCTGACCGGCCGCCACGGCGACCAGGCCCAGGAGTGGGCGCTGGAGCTGGCCCGCGGCGGACGCGTCTCCGTCGTCGCCTCCGACGCGCACCGCCCGACCCGCGGCCCGGTCCTGACCCTCGCCGTCGCCGCCCTCGTGCAGGCCGGCGTCACCCCGGAGGCGGCGGAGCGCATGGTCGCGGCGACCCCGCGCTGCCTGCTCGAGGAGGGCCTGGCGGCGCCGTCGCTGTCGCGGCGCTAGTCGATCTCGGCTTCGCCGCGCGTCAGGCGGCGGGCGGTGACATCGGCATCGCCGCCTTGAGCGCGCTCAGGCCGGCCGACCACAGCTCGTCGACGACCGGCCCGCCCGCGGGGAAGCGATCGGCGAGCTCCAGCTCGCAGAGGCCGTAGCAGAAGGACCAGAAGACGCGGGCGCCGACGATGTCGCCGCCCGTGGCCTGCCCGATGAAGCGGCGCGTGCGCAGCTCGGCCTCGGGATCGAGCTGGGTCTCGTGCCACGGGACCCGGTACATGAGGCGGAACAGGTGCGGGCGGGCCTGGGCGAACGCGCGAAACGCGTTGGCCACGTCGACGACCGGGTCGTCGCTTCCGGAGATCGCGGCCTCGAAGCGGTCGCCGAGCTCGCGCAGGCCGTCGCTGACCAGCGCGCCCTCGAGCTCCTGCTTGTTGGCGAAGTGCGAGTACAGGGAGGGGGCGCGGATGCCGACGCGGTCGGCCAGTCGACGGGTCGACAGGCCGTCGGCGCCCTCCTCCTCCAGGAGCGCGTGCGCCACGTCGACGATCTCCCGCGCTCGCGCGGAGAGCTGCGTCGAAGCGTCCATGGAAGCCATCCCGAGAACGATGCTACCGGGACGGCGGTGACTCATTTCCGCGCCACGGACGGACGGACGAGATCCTTTGTCCGGCTGCGGACGTCAGCCCTCGTCGAGCAGGGAGAGCAGGTACTCGCCGTACCCGCTCTTGACGAGCGGCTGCGCGATCGATCGCAGCTGCCCGTCGTCGATGAACCCCTCGCGCCAGGCGACCTCCTCGGGCGAGCCGATGCGCAGCCCCTGGCGCTCCTCGACGATGCGCACGAACTCCGCCGCCTGCATGAGCGAGTTGAACGTGCCGGTATCCAGCCACGCCGTGCCGCGGTCGAGCACGCCGACCTTCAGCGTGCCGCGGCTCAGGTACTCGCGATTGACGTCGGTGATCTCGATCTCGCCCCGCGGGCTGGGCTTCGTCGCCTTGGCGATCTCCACGACCTCGTTGTCGTAGAAGTACAGCCCGACGACCGCGTACCGCGACTTCGGCCGGTCCGGCTTCTCCTCGATGGAGATGGCGGTGCGCGTGGCGTCGAACTCGACCACGCCGTAGCGCTCGGGGTCGGAGACGTGGTAGGCGAACACGGCGCCGCCCTCCGGGTTCGAGTGCTGCTTGAGCTGGTCGCCGAGCCCCTGGCCGTGGAAGATGTTGTCGCCGAGGACCATGCCCACGGGCTGGTCGCCGATGAACTCCTCGCCGACGATGAAGGCGTCGGCCAGGCCGCGCGGCTCGGGCTGCACCGCGTACTCCAGCGTGCAGCCCCACTGGGACCCATCGCCGAGCAGGCGCTTGAACTGCTCCTGGTCGTGCGGGGTCGTGATGATGAGGATCTCCGAGATCCCCGCCATCATCAGCGTGGACAGCGGGTAGTAGATCATCGGCTTGTCGTAGACCGGCATGATCTGCTTGCTGATCCCCTGGGTGATGGGGTACAGGCGGGTGCCGGAGCCCCCGGCGAGAACGATTCCCTTCATCGGTCGGGGAGCCTACCGCCATGCTGTGGGGGATGGCATTGGAGATCCAGGGCGCGGGCGACGCGCTGCTCGACGACCCGCTGGACCTGCGCGTGCGCGGCGCCGGCCCCGATCTGACCGTCGTCTGGCGGGCCCGGCTGCGCGACGACGACGAGCGCGTGTGGCGGTCGACGGCGGCGCTGGCACCGGACCTGCCGGCGGGCTGGGGCCCGGCGAAGGGCGCGGCCGGGCCGATCGCGGCGCTGCTGTCGCTGCGGCCCGTATCGCTCGACGTGCGCGCCGAGCTCGAGGACGGGCGCGCGGTGAAGCGGACGATCACGCGGCGGCTCGTGGCCAAGGACGTGCGCGTGCGCAAGTGGCGCGACGGGGCGATCGCCACGCTGCATCGGCCGGCGCCGGGGGCGCCGACGCGGGGCACGCTGGTCATCGACGCCACCGCCCGAGCCGTCCGGCCCGCGCCGGCCGGGGCGGACCCGGACGTCGATGCGGGC
>JAOPZL010000088.1 GCA_025964175.1 Solirubrobacterales bacterium | reverse complement strand
CCAGCAGACGCTTCGCGGTTGCGTGTCGTGATCGCCGATCCAGATCCTCTGGCGCGTCGCGCCGTGCGGGACGAGCTGCAGAGCCGTCCCCGCTTCGTCGTCGCCGCCGAGGCATCCGACGGCGTCGAGGCCTTCGAGCTCTGCCGCCATTACCGGCCGGAGCTGCTGGTCACCGAGGCCGTCCTCCCGCGGGTCGACGGCATCGAGCTCACCCGCTCGCTGCGCGACGACGTGCCCGAGGTCCGGACGATGATCTTCGCCGTCAACAGCGATCCGGGCATCAGCCTGCGCGCGCTGCGGGCCGGCGCGTGGGGCTACCTCCCCAAGGACGCGGGGATCGCGGCGGTCGGCGCGTCCCTCGCCGCGGTCGCGCGGGGCGAGGCGGTCGTCTCGCGGATGCTCACCATGCGCCTCATCGAGCGCCTGCGCCAGGTGCCCGAGGCCGGGACCGGAATCCGCCCCGTCAAGAGCAACCTCACCTCGCGCGAGTGGGAGGTCCTCGACATGCTGGTGACCGGCGCCGGCACGAGCGCCATCGCGGGAACGCTGTTCCTGACCGAGGACACGGTGTACAGCCACGTCAAGAGCATCATGCGCAAGCTCGGGGTCCGCACGCGCGGCGAGGCCATCGAGATGGCGGAGAGCCTGGTCAGCCTGTCGCTCAGCGCCTGATGGCGCCGGCGCAGCAGGCTCCAGGGCCGATCAGCGGCATACCGATCGCTGCTTGGTAACGTGGGCCGCGGAGTCAAGCGATGCCCGAACTTCCTGGTCGTGCCGATGGACGGCACAGCGCTGGTCAGCACCCGCCCCAGGCGGGGCGCGGTGGCGATCCCCCACGCCTGCGAACGATGGTCGCCGACCCGGACACGGCGTCGCGCCGTTTGATCGCGACCGCCGTACGCGCGCCGGGCCGCGTGGTCGTCGTGGCGCAGGCCGCTGATGCCGTCGAGACGCTGGAGCTCGTCGCCCACTACCGGCCCGACGTCCTGCTGTGCGACGAGCGCCTCCTGAGCGAGGCGGACTTCTCGCTCGCCCGTAAGCTGCACGACGCGCACCCCGGTGTGCCGATCGTGATGCTGACCAACGGCCCCCAGGCCGAGCGGGCCCTGGATGCGCTGCGCTCCGGAGCGACGAGCATCGTGGCCAAGCAGAGCCCGCCCGAGCAGCTCGTCGCCGCGCTGCGCGCGGTCGTCAACGGCGACGCGCTGATCGACCCCGCGGTGACGATGGAGCTGATCGAGGAGGTCCGGCAGATTCCGGCGCCCGGGAGCGGCTTCCGCCCGATCCACAGCCGCCTCTCCAACCGCGAGTGGCAGATCCTCGGGCTGATGAGCGACGGCTCGTCGACGGCGGAGATCGCGCAGTCGCTCGCCCTCAGCCGGGACACGGTCTACACCCACACCCGCAACGTCATGCGCAAGCTGCAGGTCGACACGCGCGAAGCCGCGATCGACGCGGTGCGCGAGCTGTACCGGACCGCAGCGCGCGACGTCTCCTGAACGCCGACGGGCGACTTCGCGCTCGACGAATGCCAACGCGCCAAGACCGCGTTCGAACGGCGGTTGGTGTTTGGAATGTCACGCTGATACGCATACGTATCAGTGACCCTGCCCTTGATCGGGCGGACAGCTGAGGCTCATCCAGCCGTTAGGCCGGTCCCTAGGTTCCTGTCAAAACGGAGATCGCACCAGCGCTCCACGACAACGAGAGGAGTTCGACATCGTCATGGAAGCCCGAGTACCGAGGCCGCTGACGCTCCTCGTCGCTGATCCCGATCCGCTGGCGCGTGCCGCGCTGGCGCAGATGGCCGGGGAGCATTGCACCGCGTCGGTGGCGGCACAGGTCGGCGACGCCGCGCAACTGCTGGAGATGGTGGCGCAGCGGCGACCGGACGTCATCGTCGCCGACGAGGGACTGCTGGCCGCGGATCGCTTCGTCCTCCTGCGCGAGCTGCACGACCGGTTCGGGCTGGTCGCGGTGGTCATGGTCACCAACGGCCCGGAGGCCGCTGATCCCCTGGACGCGCTGCGCGCCGGGGTCAACAGCATCATCCCCAAGGCGAGCCCGCCGGGAGAGATCCGCAACGCGCTGGAGTCCGTGCTCGTGGGCCGCGCGATCGTCCGGCCAGGCGTCGCGCGAGCGCTGATCGAGCATCTGCGGCGCGCGCCGACACAGGGTCGCGGGTTTCGCCCGATCCACAGCGCGCTCACCAACCGCGAGTGGGAGATCCTCGACCTGCTGGTCGCGGGATCCTCGACGGGCGACATCGCAGACCGCCTCGTCCTCAGCCCGGACACGGTCTACACCCACATCAAGAACATCCTGCGCAAGATGAACGTGCGCTCCCGGGCCGAGGCCGTCGAGGCGGCCAACCGCCTGTACAAGCTGCGGACGGGCCGCGCGACGGACGTCCTCGCCGACGATGCCGGTCAGATGCCCGCCTGCCGGTCCTGACCTCCAGCCAGGACAGGCCGGGATCAGTCCGGCGGTCCGGCGCCCTCGCCGGTGAGGGCGAGCGTCCGCTGCCAGCGCCGCCGGCCGACCGCCGCGTCGCCGAGCAGCCGCCGCGCCAACTCCGGCGAGTGACGGGCCGCGGTGGCGTCGTAGGGCACCCACGCCGAGGTCCCCCACGGGATGTAGGCCCGGATCGGCACCCCCAACTCCCAGGCCAGCGCGCAGACCGGCTGCACCGGCAGCCCGAGCAGCAGCTCCAGCTCGCACGGCGTTCCGGCGTCGACCAGCCGCGGCAGCACCGCGGCGACCACGGCCGGGTCGTGGCTGGCGACGCCGACCCGGCGGGCCCGGCCCGCGAGCTGGTCGGCCAGCGCCACGAATCCCGCGGGATGACCGGGCCCGCGACCGTCGGGGTCGGCCCACTCACCCTTGACCAGGCGGACGGCGAGCCCGTGCTCGATCGCGACCTCCGCGTCGGCGGCGGAGCGAGCCCATCGCCCGGGCAGCGCGATCCCCGCGTCG
>JAOPZL010000335.1 GCA_025964175.1 Solirubrobacterales bacterium | reverse complement strand
CAGCGCCGGCGGGTCGGCTACGTCGCCCAGGAGGGCGCGCTCTTCCCACACCTCGACGTGGCCACCAACGTCGGCTTCGGCCTGCCGCGGCGCGCGCGGCGCGCCAACCGTGCGCGCGACCGCGTCGACGAGATGCTCGAGCTCGTCGGCCTCGACGGCTCCTACCGCGGCCGCTTCCCCCACGAGCTCTCAGGAGGCCAGCAGCAGCGCGTCGCGCTGGCCCGCGCGCTCGCGCCGCGGCCGTCGATCATCCTGCTCGACGAGCCATTCGCATCGCTGGACACGCGGCTGCGCCATTCCACCGGCCGCGCGGTGGCCGATGCCCTGGCCGCCGCGGGCGCGACCGCGGTGCTCGTGACCCACGACCAGTCCGAGGCGCTGTCGCTCGCCGACCAGGTGGCGGTCATGCGCGACGGCCGCATCGTCCAGGCCGACGCCCCCGACCGGGTCTACCACGCCCCCGTCGACACCGCGGTGGCGGCCTTCGTCGGTGGCGCCGTCGTCCTGCCGGCCAGGATCGACGAGGCCGCCGCCGTCTGCGCGCTGGGGACGTTGGACGTCGCGCCGGTCTTCGCCGAAGGCGCTGACGTGGACGTCCTCATCCGCCCCGAGCAGATCGAGATCCGCCCCGCCGACGCGGACGGTGTCGCCGCGCGGGTCGCCGAGGTCAGCTACTTCGGCCACGACGCCGCCGTGCGCCTCGACATCCTCGACGACGGCACGCGCGTGCTGGCCCGCGTGTCCGGCGCGGCCGTGCCGGTCACGGGCTCCGTCGTGCGGCTGGCCGTGCGAGGCCCGGTCGGCGTCTACGCGCGTGGCGAGGCCGACCCCCGGCTCGCGCCACCCGCCGCCCCCGACGCACCGCCCCAGCACGAGACCCAGGCGGCCGCCGACACGCTGGCCGGCTGAACCAGCCTGCCTCAGTCGTGGAGCGCCAGGATGTTGCCGTCCGGGTCGCGAAACCAGGCGAAGTGCCGGCCGCGGACGTTCGCGACACCCTCGACCGTCTTGAGCTCGGGCAGATCCCAGTCGTCGAAGGCGACGCCGCGCGCGCGGAGGTCCCGCACGGCCGCGAGGACGTCCGTGACGAGGAAGTGTGCCGCTGTCTCCTTCGAGGGGGGCGTCGGGCCCGGTCGCTCCCAGACGTACAGCGTCGTCCCGCCGGCGCACTCGAACACGAGATCCTGGCCGGGGACGTGCGCGCCCGCAAGCCGCAGTCCCAGCACGCCCTCGTAGAAGTCGCGGGAGCGGCCGAGGTCCTCAGCCGCGACGGTGGCCTCCGCGCGTGCGCCGGTGAGCATCGTCTCCATGAGACGGGAGATAGGCCGCACGGTCCCCTGGGGAAGGCGGCGCAAAAACGGCCTGAGCGGCCCCGCCCCCATCGCGCGCCGGTCGCGCGGCTCACCGGTGTGCCGCCGCGAGCAGCTTCACCGCCGGGAGGACGAGCGGCGTCGGGTCGTCCTGCCAGTTCAGGGCGAACGCGATCGTCGTGCGACCGGGGCGCACGTGGCCGACGTAGCTGCGATAGCCCGGTGCCCCGCCGAGGTGACCGATCAGCTCCCCACCGCCGGGCAGCATCCGCCGCTCGATCCCCAGGCCGTAGCCGACGAGGCCGCCCACGTCCTGCGCCGGCGCGATGGCCAGCATCTGCCGCAGCGTCTGACGGCGGGCGAACAGCCGCCCGGCGAACAACGCGTCCACGAAGCGCGCGAGGTCTCCGACGGTCGTGACCAGCGCGCTCCCGCCGGCGGCGCCCGCGATCGAGGGGTCGACGCGGGTCAGGTCCACCGTCCTTCCGGCGAGGTCGCCGTAGCCGTACGCGTGCGCTCCCTCGATCGACCGGTGCCCGGGCGCGGGCAGGGACGTGCGGGCCAGGCGCAGCGGGCCGATCACCGATCGCGTGACCTCGTCGCGCCACGAACGGCCGGTGATGCGCTCGATGATCAGGCCGAGCAGGTTGTAGTCGGTGTTGGAGTAGAAGAAGCCCGTTCCGGGCGCGAACACCGGCGGCTGGGCCGCGGCGAGATCGAGGAACTCGACGACGTCCCACACCCGCGCGGGGTCACGCGCGATCTGCTCGTCGACCACCGGCGTGTCCCATTCGGCGATCCCGCTGCGGTGGCCGAGCAGCATCTCGACCGAGATGCCGGGCGCGTTGGCGAAGCGATCGACGACGCTCCCCGGCAGCACCTGTGGCAGCCGGGCGTCGAGGGACAGCCGGCCGCGCTCGGCGAGCTGCAGCACCACGGCCGCGACGAACGGCTTGGCGATGCTGCCTGCGCGGAACCGGTCGCCGGGGCGCATCGGTGCCGCCGGCGCCACGCGTCCGAGGCCGGCGACTCCGGTCCACGCGCCCAGCCGCGGACCGTGCACGTGCAGGACCACGCCGGGGGCGTGCACGCTCGGGTCGCGCAGCGTGGCGCGCAGCACCCGCTGGAGCCGACGCCCGAGCACCGGGTCGAACCGTGCGGTGGACGCAGTCGCGACCCACGTGGCATGTTCCGCGGCGGGCGCGGTCGGTGCGAGGCCGGCGGCGGCAAGCGCCCCCGCGGCGCCGAGCAGCAGCGTCCTGCGGTCCACGCAACGGCCTGCGACATCGCTCATGACCTGCCTCCCCCGGCAGAGGGTTGCGACAGAACGACCTTAGACCGTCGCGCAGCACCGTGCCACTGGCGCTTCGGAGGGGCTGGACGCCCGGCGGCGACCGGCGTACGCTCGCCGTAGCCCGACGCAAGGAGTGATGCCATGACGGTCCTTGTCCGCTATCAGCCCACGTCGTTGAGTCGCGAGGTCTACGACAGGGTCAACGAGGCCCTCGGTCGCCAGGGCCAGCAGGGCCCGCCTCCCGAACTGCGCGTCCACGTCCTCTTCGGCGAGGACCCGAACCTGCGGGTCAGCGAGGTCTGGGAATCCGAGGACGCATGGCGCCGCTGGTACGACGCTCAGCTGCAGAAGGCCTTCACGGACGTCGGGTTGGAGATGCCGGCCCCCGAGGTCATCGCGGTGCAGGAGCTCTGGGGCTCCGCGCTGCAGTCGGCCTGACCCGCGCACGCGTGACCGTCCCTCCCACGCGGGCGGCACGATTAGTCCGTACACGTATCATCGGCGGCACCCCATCTGGAGGAGACGCCATGAGCAGCGTGGACATCGCGGGTTCGATCCTGACCGGCGACCAGTACCTGGCGAGCCTGCGTGACGGGCGCGAAGTCTGGATCGACGGAGAGCGCGTTGCGGACGTGACGTCGCACCCCGCGTTCCGCAACGCCGCGCGCTCCATCGCCCGCCTCTACGACGCCATGCACGACCCGCAGCAACGCGACACGCTGGTGGCCGAGGACCGCTACGGCATCCGCACGCATCGCTTCTTCATGCCCGCCTACGACACGCAGGACCTGCTGGACGCGCGCGAGGCGATCGCCGCCTGGTCGCGGATGTCCTACGGCTACATGGGGCGCACGCCCGACTACAAGGCATCGTTCATGGCAACGCTCGGTGCCGACCCCGACTGGTATGCGCCGTTCGGCGACAGCGCTCGCGCGTGGTACCGCCGCTACGCCGAGCAGGCGCTGTTCCTCAACCACGTCCTCATCAACCCGCCGATCGATCGCCACAAGGCCGTCCATGAAGTCGAGGACGTCTACGTCCACGTCGTGGCCGAGCGCGACGGCGGGATGGTCGTGCGCGGCGCCAAGATGCTGGCCACCGGGTCGGCGCTCACCCATGCGACCTTCGTGGCGCAGAACAGCGCCGTCCAGCTGGAGGAGGGCGCGGCCGAGGACTACGCGCTGTGCTTCATCGTGCCGATGGCGTCACCCGGCGTGAAGCTCATCTCGCGCACCTCCTACGAGGCCAAGGCGGTCTCCCCGTTCGACGCACCGCTGTCCAGCCGCTTCGACGAGAACGACGCCGTCATCGTCTTCGACGACGTCTTCGTCCCGTGGGAGGACGTGCTCGTCTACCGCGACGTCAAGAAGGCGACCGCGTTCTACGCCCAGTCGGGCTTCATGCCCCGGTACACGCTGCAGTCCGGTACCCGGCTCGCCGTGAAGCTCGACTTCCTGTGCGGGCTGCTCGACCGAGGGCTCAAGGCCAACGGCACCGACGGCTTCCGAGGCGTCCAAGCGCAGCTCGGCGAGCTGATCGGCTGGCGCAACCTGATCTGGGCGCTGACCACCGCGCTGTGCCACGACACCCAGCCCGGCCCGGGCGGCAGCGTCGTCCCCGCGATCGAGAACGCGGTCCTGATCCGCCAGTTCGGCACCCAGGCCTTCGACGTCGCCCGGCGGATCTTCACCGAGCAGCTCGGCGGCGCGCCGCTGGTCATCCCGTCCAGCAGCCGCGATCTGCTCAGCGACGATCTGCGCCCGGTCATCGATCGGTACTACCGCGGCTCCGACGGCGACGCCCACGACCGCGTCAAGCTGTTCAAGCTGATCTGGGACGCGATGGGCAGCGAGTTCGCCGGGCGCCATGCCTGGTACGAGGTCAACTACAGCGGCAACCAGGAGCAGATCCGCCTCGATGCCCTGCGCTTCTCCGGCGTGCGCGGCATCACCGGTCGCCAGCAGGAGCTCGTCGACCAGTGTCTGGCCGACTACGACCTCGAGGGCTGGACGCACGGGCCGTGGACGTGACGGCCTTCGACCT
>JAOPZL010000284.1 GCA_025964175.1 Solirubrobacterales bacterium | reverse complement strand
TGGAGCGCGCCCACGCGGCGCTCGCGGGGGAGGCCGCGCCGGGCCCGAGACGCCGGGAGCCGCTCGTGCGCGAGGTGCGCCTCGCGGTGTGGGAGCGCGACGGCGGGCGCTGCGTGGCGTGCGGATCGGACTTCGAGCTGCAGTTCGACCACGTGATCCCGGTCGCGCTCGGCGGCGCGGACACCGTCGAGAACCTGCAGGTCATGTGCGCCCCGTGCAACCAGCGCAAGGGCGCGGCGATCGCCTAGCGGCGTCAGACGAGGGCGGACGCCGCGCGCTGGATCGTGTCGCCGCCCGCCTGCTTGGCCGCGTACAGGGCCTGATCGGCGCGGCGCAGCAGCTGCTCGGCGGGCTCGTGGCCGTCCCACTGAGCGACGCCGATCGAGCAGCGCACGTCGGGATCGGCCGACTGCATGCGGCGCAGCACGATCTGCGCGGCGTCGTTGGTGCACCCCGGCAGCAGCACGCCGAACTCGTCGCCACCCAGGCGCGCGAGCGTGTCGTCCAGGCGCAGCTGACCCAGCCAGGCGCGCGTGGCGCGCATGAGGTGCTCGTCGCCGGCGTGGTGGCCGCCGGTGTCGTTGACGACCTTGAACGCGTCCAGGTCGATCAGCGCGACGGTCAGGTCGTTCTCCTGGTGGACGGCGAGCTCGACGGCGGCCGCCATCGTGGTGTCCCAGGCGCGCCGGTTGGGCAGGCTCGTCAGCGCGTCGGTGTGGGCGAGGGAGCCCAGCAGCCGCGCCTGGGTGCGCTCGAGGTCGTGGAGGTTCTGCACCGTGAAGCCGAGCAGGGCCGACAGCCCCGCGAAGAGGATCCCGATCCGCCAGCCGCTGGCCGGGTAGGCGCCGTCGGTGCCGTAGATGATCATCGGCATCCAGTAGACGAGGCCGGTGCCGATGATGGCGACCGCGAGCGTGCGCCGCGTCCCGTGCAGGGCCAGCCAGATGACCGGCAGCAGCACGAGCGGGCCGAGGCCGCCGGAGTTGCCGCCGCCCGCGTCGCGCAGCAGCGCGACGACGCCCAGGTAGCCCAGGGTCGGCAGCGCCATCCACCAGTCCGACATGCCCTTCCACGGCGCGAAGACGCAGATCGCTCCGACCACGAGCGTCAGCGCGGCGCCCAGGAGCCACCCCGTGACGCGCATCGATCCACCCGGAAGCGGGATCAGGACGAACGGCAGCAGGGCCGCCAGCGCGAAGGGGAGGAGCCGCCGCACCCGGCGTGACACGTCATTGCGGTGCATCGCGGGGGCTATCGGCGTTTTGGGATGGGAGGTTGAATCACCATCAGCGCATTGCCTGCACCCAGTGTATGGGCCCCCCGATCCAGCAGTTGCGCGGCGCGAGATCGCCCCCGCGCGGCGCGGGTTCGCTCAAGTCGCGCCCGTCGCGGCCGACTTCCATGGGGTGACCACTGCGACTCCCCGACGGCCCGCGGAGGTGCGGGCCTGGCTGGCCGAGCGACCTTCGCTGGAGGAGCTCGGCGCCGCCTACCCGCAGCTGTGGCAGACCGTGCAGCGCGAGGTCGGCGAGATCCTCGCCGCCCACGGGCCGGCCGGGTTGGCCGACTACGTGACGAAGGCCGACCGCCGCACCGCGCGGCCCGGCTCCGTCGCCGAGCTGGAGCAGAACGTCCGACGGATGCTCGTGGCCGAGGCCGTGCGCCGCGTCAGCCTCTCAGCCGCCACCGGCCAGGTCGAGGGCACGGTTCGCTTCAACCGCTTCAGCGGCACGATCGCCCAGCGGCTGCTGTTCCGCGACGGGCTGGAGCGCAAGCCCGTCTCGATGTTCTGGTTCCGCCTGCTGTGGCCGCTGGTCACCCAGCGCCGCTTCCTGATGCCGCTGGTCGAGCCGCAGGGCATCTACTGCTTCTACTCGCGCACGCTGGTCCGCCGCCTGCGCGACCTGATCGACGGCCGCGACTGCCTGGAGATCGCCGCCGGTGACGGGACCCTGTCGCGCTTCCTGCGCGCTGAGGGCGTCGACGTCATGGCGACCGACGACCGCAGCTGGTCCGGGCGCGTCGACTTCCCGCCCGACGTGATCAACCTGGAGGCGCGCGAGGCGCTGCGCCGCCGGCGCCCCGAGGTCGTCATCTGCTCGTGGCCGCCGGCGGGCAACCCGTTCGAGCGTCACGTCTTCACGACGCCCAGCGTCCAGCTGTACGTCGTCATCGCCAGCCGCCACCAGTTCGCCTCCGGCGACTGGGACGCCTACGCCCGTCAGACCGGCTTCGACTTCGCCGAGGCGCCCGAGCTCAGTCGGCTCGTCCTGCCGCCCGAGCTCGAGTGCGGGGTCTACGTGTTCCGGCGGCGTGCGGCCGGCGCGTAGGGACGGCTCACCGCACGTCGACCCGGTTTCCGGGGTCGCGTCTCCTGGCTGATGCGCCCCGCTTCCTCCGCGGCTCCGTGGCCGGACGCGTCGTCGGCATCGGTGGAGAACGTGAGCTCCTTCCACCGCTCGTCGGAGGCGATCTTCGCCTCGTCGGACGCCCGGACCAGCACGTAGGCGTCCCGGCCCAGGAGCAGGCGCAGCGGCGGCTCGGGCAGCGCGGCGAGCTGGAGGATCGCCTGCGCGCCCTTCCTCGGGTCGCCCAGCGCCGGGATCCCGCGCCGCAGCCGCTCGACCCGCCGCCCCACGGTCGGCCGGTACGCCTCGCGGATCTCGTGCACCGTCATGGACGCGCCGGCCCAGTCGGTGCGAAAGCCGCCCGGTTCGACGAGCGTGACGTGGATCCCCAGCGGCGCGACCTCCTGAGCCAGGACGCTGGAGAACCCCTCGACCGCCCACTTGGAGGTCTGGTAGGCCCCGACCCCCGGCGCGGTGATGCGCCCGCCGGCCGAGGAGATCTGCACGATGTGGCCCGACCCCTGCTCGCGCATGAGCGGCAGCACCGCCCGCGACATGTTGATCACGCCCCACAGGTTCGTCTCGACCTGGGCGCGGAAGTCCTCCTCGGTGAAGTCCTCCAGGGCGTTGACGTTGGCGTATCCGGCGTTGTTGACGAGCACGTCCAGCCCGCCGAACGCGTCGACCGCCGCGCGGATCGCGGCTGCGCAGGCGTTCCGGTCGGTCACGTCCAGCGTGACCGCCCGCGCCGTGTCGGGGTATCGATCGACGAGATCGGCGACCCGCCGGGGATCTCGTGCGGTCGCCGCAAGGCGATGTCCGGCGGCGAGCACGCCCTCCGCCAGCTCCCGGCCGAGGCCACGAGAGCTTCCGGTGATGAGCCAGGTCTGGGGCATGCGCCCAGTGTGAAGGAGGCGGGCTCCGCTTCGCGCCGCCCGCGCCGATGATGGCGTTCTCGCCTCTCAGTCAGGCATTGGGCTGCTCGGGGCGCAGCGTGCTCGCGAAGGGGTCCTCGCCGCGCGCGACGCTCGCGTCGTAGGCCGCGCGGGAGACGCTGACGGTGCCCGCGCGCAGCAGCGTGGCGTGGGGGTCGCGGTCGCGCCAGTGCTCCAGGGAGACCGACGAGGGCGGGATCCCCGGCAGGGCGAACGACACGACGAGGTTCGGGTGGCTGGCCAGCCACCAGGCCAGCGGATGCCCGAGGCTGAGCATCTTCAGCAGCGTCTCGGCTCGCCGGTCGCCGTCGCGCGCGCGACGCGAGAGCGTTTCGGCGTCGCCCGGCTGGCGGCGCAGCTGCAGGCGCATCACGGCCTCGTAGCGCCGATCGTCCCGGGACAGCTCCACGGCCTGAGCCCGCCCGACGAGCTCCTCCCCGTCGTGCTCGTAGAAGTACTCGTCGCTGGCCACGATCTCCATCGCTCCGACGGTACCCGACCACCAGCCTGGGTCAGCGCCACCGCGGCGGTACGGGAAGCTCGGCGACGAGGTCCTCGATCCGGGGCCGCAGGTCGGTCTCCCAGCGCCAGAGCACCAGCGCGGGCAGCTGCGCGGCCGCGGCGAGCCGCAGGTCGCGGTCCTCGGTGACGAGCGGGACCTCGTGGGTCGCCGCGGTCAGCGCGATTCGCGCGTCCTCCTCGCTCACGCCGGCGCCGGCCCGCAGCGCGCGCAGCCGCGGATCACGCGGGGGCGGCGGGGCGACGACGAGCACCCGGACCTTCTGCAGCCGCCGCCGATGCTCCTCATCCGGCGTCGCGGCCAGCTCGGCCATCGTCTCCAGCGCGGCCAGCAGCTCCACCCGCCGCGCCCGCGTCAACCGGTCGACGTCGCGCAGCAGCGCCGGCTTGCCGGCGATCGCGTCGAAGACCATCGAGTCGATGACGCAGCGGAGGGCCGGCATGTGACGGTCCCCGCCGGCCCGGCTAGGCGGCGGCCCGGCCCGCTGGGGTCCACCCGATCGCCGGCGCGACGTGCTGGGCGATCGTCTCCAGCATGCGCGCGTTGTAGGCGACGCCCAGCTGGTTGGGAACGGTCAGCAGGAGGGTGTCGGCCTCCTGGACGGCGGCGTCGCGGCGCAGCTCCTCGGCCAGCACGTCGGGCTCGCCGACGTAGCTCTTGCCGAAGCGCGCGATGCCGCCGTCGATGTACCCGATCTGGTCCTGGCTGTCGGCGCCGCCCCGCGGGGCGAAGTAGGCGCGATCCTCGTCGGAGGTGATGGGCAGGACGCTGCGGCTGATCGAGACGCGCGGCTCGCGATCCCAGCCGGCCGCGGCCCACGCCGCACGGTAGAGGGAGATCTGCTCGGCCTGGAGCTCGTCGAAGGGCACGCCCGTGTCCTCGCTGAGCAGGGTCGAGCTCTGCAGGTTCATGCCCTGCTCGGCCGTCCACACCGCGGTCTGGCGGGTGCCCGAGCCCCACCAGATGCGGTCAGCCAGGCCGGGGGACTGCGGCTGGATGGCCAGCGGGGCGCCGGGTTGGCCGGTGCCGGTGTCGGCGCGCGCGACGCCCGCGCCCGCGATCGCCGCGCGGAAGAGGGCGGTGCGGGCGCGCGCGAGGTCCGCGTCCGTCTCGTCCTCGCCGGGGACGTAGCCGAACGACTCCGAGCCGCGCAGCGCGGGCTCGGGCGAGCCGCGGCTCACGCCGAGCTGCAGCCGCCCGCCGCTGATGAGGTCGGCGGACGCCGCGTCCTCGGCCATGTACAGCGGGTTCTCGTAGCGCATGTCGATGACGGCCGTCCCGATCTCGATCCGGCTGGTCCGCGCGCCGATCGCCGCCAGCAGCGGGAACGGCGACGCGAGCTGCCGGGCGAAGTGGTGGACGCGCACATAGGCGCCGTCGATCCCCAGCTCCTCGGCGGCGACCGCAAGCTCGATCGTCTGCACCAGCGCGTCGCGCGCGGTCTGGGTGCGCGAGCCGTTCACCGGCTGCCAATGGCCGAAGGAGAGGAACCCGATGCGCTTGCGGTGCATGGTTTCGAAGCTACACGAGCGCCTGCGCCGGTCAGCGCCGGTGGGCGTCGGGCGAGGCTGGAAGTGTTTGTCCTTCGCGCAACGGGATAGTCGACCTCGACAAGACGCTGTCCTATCTAGGAGTGTTCTCATGATCCTTCGCGTGGATCGTCTTCTCACGGAGCTGCCCCCGCCGTCGACGCCCGATCCCTCCGGTGCGCGGATCGTGCAGGAGCTGATGGGCGGGAAGTTCGGCGAGATGTCGACGTTCCTGAACTACACGTTCCAGTCGTTCAACTTCCGCGCCCGCCAGGACGCGCGGCCGTTCTACGACCTGATCGCGAACATCGCCGCGGAGGAGTTCGGGCACATCGAGCTCGTCTCGGCGGCCATCAACACGATGCTCACGGGCGCGGGGGAGAAGGGCAAGCTGCCCGATCCGGAGACGGCGATGAACCCGCAGCAGTTCATCGCCGGGGGCGCCGCGACCCTTCCCCAGGACTCCAACGGCAAGCCGTGGAACGGCGATTACGTGTTCTCGTCGGGGGACCTCCTGGAGGACCTGACCCACAACTTCTTCCTCGAGACCGGTGCGCGCAACAACAAGCTGAAGGTCTACGAGATGGTCGATCATCCGGCCGCCCGTGCCCTCACCG
>JAOPZL010000267.1 GCA_025964175.1 Solirubrobacterales bacterium | reverse complement strand
CAGCCCGGGCACGGCGCCATCGCCGGCGCTCATCGCACCGGCTCCGCCGCGAGCGCCGCGCGGCTGTGAGCCAGCTCACGGCGGGCCAGCGTGCGGGCCGTGGCGGTGAACAGCCACGCGTCGATCTCCGACTGCACCCAGTCCATGTACGCGTCCGGACTCAGCTCCATCCAGTCGTGGCAGATGCGGACCGCCGACTCGGTGTAGCGCCACAGCTTGTCGGCGTCCTTGACCAGCTCGTCCTCGATGCCGAGCGCGTGCTCGCGCGAGTCGTGCCCGTCGACGATCTCCTGGATCAGCCGCGTCCGCGCGGGATCCCAGCCGACCTCGGCGAGGATCTCGCCGGCCAGCGCCGCGCCCTGGACCTCGTGGCGGCGGGTGATGTCGGGCTCCCAGCCCTTGGCCGCGCCGGCCAGCCCCTTCAGCAGGTCCTCCTGCGGCACGACCAGGTAGCCGACGTCATGCAGCAGGATCGCGGGCAGCACCACGTCGGGATCGGCCTCGGGGTGCTCGTCGAGCAGCTCGCGCGCCAGCGCGTAGGACTCCGGGACGTGGAGCTCGTTGCTGCGCGTCTGCCAGTACGGCTCGGCCAGCGCGTAGATGCGTGCGTAGCGGTCCTCGGTCATCTCACAGCCCCAGGTACATCGTCTTGTGCTCGAGGTACTCGTCCAGGCCGTGGCGCGACTTCTCGCGTCCCAGGCCGCTCTGCTTCATCCCGCCGAACGGCACCGAGTGCAGCGAGCGGTGGATGTCGTTGACCCAGACCGAGCCTGCCTCCAGCTCCTCGGCCGTGCGCCAGGCGACGCGCAGGTCGGCGCTGAAGACGTAGGCGGCGAGGCCGTAGCGCGTGTCGTTGGCCTGTCCGATGGCGCCGTCCAGGGTCGCGAAGGCCGCGATCCCGACGACGGGCCCGAAGGTCTCCTCGGTCATGATCGCCATCGCGTGGGTCGCGTCGGCGATCACGGTCGGGGCGAAGAAGCTGCCGCGGTCGTACGCGTCGCCGGTCAGCCGCTGCCCGCCGGCGAGCACGCGCGCCCCGTGGGCGCGGGCGTCGGCGACATGCGCGGCGCTCGTGGCCATGATGCGCTCGCTGACCAGCGGCCCGAGGTCGGTGTCGGGGTCCAGCCCGTGGCCGACGACGAGCGCGTTCACGCCCTCCACGAAGCGCTCGAGGAACGTGTCGTAGATCGCGTTCGCCACGTAGATGCGGTTCACGCGGTAGCAGAACTGACCCGAGTTGGCCGTCGCGTGGCGGACCAGCGCGGGGATCGCGACATCGAGGTCGGCGTCCTCGCAGACGATCGCCGGGCACTGCCCGCCGAGCTCCAGCGTGACGCGCTTGTTCGTCTCGGCGGCGAGCTGGCGGATGCGGATGCCGGCCTGGGTCGAGCCGGTGAAGCTGACCTTCGCGGGCAGCGGATGCCCGACGAGCGCCTCGCCGAGCTCGCGGCCCTGACCGGTGACGACGTTGAGCACGCCCGCCGGGTACCCGGCCTCCGCGAACAGGTCGGCCAGGGCGAGGGTGCCCAGCGGCGTCTCCTGCGCGGGCTTGGCCACGACGGTGTTGCCGGTGATCAGCGCGGCGCCGACCTTCATCAGCAGCAGCGTGATCGGGTAGTTGAACGGCGCGATCGCGACGACGACGCCCAGCGGCTCCTGCACCACCAGCACGCGCTCGTCCGGCTCGCCCAGCAGCGGCACCTCCCCGCGCAGGCGCAGCCCCTCCTGCGCGAAGTAGTCCAGCAGCTGGGACGAGCGCACGATCTCGCTGCGCGCGCCGGCCAGCGGGCGGCCCAGCTCGAGGGTCAGGGTGCGCGCGAGCGCGTCGGCGTCGCGGCGCATGAGCGCCGCGACCGCGTGCTGCAGCCGCGCGCGCTCGGCCATCGGCGTGCGCTTCCAGGCGCGGTACGCGCCGGCGGCGGCCCGCACCGCCCGGTCGGCGTCCCGGGCGTCGCCCTGCGCGACGCGCCCGAGCAGGTCGCCGGTCGCGGGATCGCGAACGTCGATCGTCTCGCCCGTCGCGCCGTCGACCCACGCGTTGTCGATCCAGAGGCCGTGGGTGGCCGCGGTCACGGCGCCGCTACGGGATCGACCAGCTCCGCCGTGCGCAGCAGCCGCCGCGTGCGCGCCTGCTCGCGCCGCGCGATGTCCCGCGCCGCCTGGGTGTTCATCCGGTCGCCGCTCTCGAGTTCCGTGCGGTCGCAGTACGCCCTCGGCGTCTCGCCGAACCAGTCGCAGGCCACGGCCACGCCCGCCGGCGTGAAGCGCCACAGCGCGTCGGCGTCCTTGACCAGCTCGTCCTCGATCGACCGCGGCTCGCGCCGCGTGTCGTGCCCGTCGATGATCGCCACCACGGCGTCGCGCACCGCCGCCGGGTAGCCGAGCGTGTCGAGGATCCCGGTCGCGATCCGCACGCCTTCGAGCTCGTGGGCGCGGCGCACGTCGGACTCCATCATGTTCGGCCCGAAGCCCTCGGTGAAGATCGCCTCCTGGTCGACGACCGCCCAGCCGCAGTCGTGCAGCAGGATGGCCAGCAGCACGACCTCGCGCTCGGCCTCGGGATGGTGCTCGAGCAGCTGCAGTGCGAAGTCGAACGCGAGCGGAACATGCACGTCGTTCTTGCGAGCGCGCATGTACGGCAGCGCCGCCGTCCACACGTCGGGATAGTCGTCGGCCATCTTGCTTGCCCTTCAGTCCAGGATCGTCACGGTGCCGTTGCTGCCGTCGACCCGCAACCGCTGACCGGTCCGGATCGACGTCGTCGCCGAGCCCACCCCCGTCACCGCGGGCAGCCCGTATTCGCGACACACGATGGCAGCGTGGCTCATCATGCCGCCGATGTCGGTGACCGTCGCGCCGATGCGCCCGAAGACCGGGCCCCAGCTCGGCGCCGTGACGCGCGCGACGAGGATCTCGCCCTGCTGCACGTCGGCGAGGTCCTCGGCACCCTGGATGACGCGCGCGATCCCCTCGACCGCGCCGGGCGACGCGGCCATCCCGCGCAGCTCGCCGCTCGTCGAGCCGGCCGAGAGCCAGCCGGAGACCGCCTCCGTCGTGATGCCGTAGAGCATGATCGTGAACGGCTCGGTGATGACCGCCGGCGGCTCGTTCATCGCCGGCACCGGGGGCTTGGCCTCCAGCGCCGCGATGATCCCCTTGCGCCGCTCGATCTCGGCCGGCCAGTAGTACGGCCCCATCGCCTCGACGCCGATGCCCCAGCCGTTGCCGTAGTCGAAGATGACCTGCTGCAGCTCGTCGCGGCGCACGTAGAAGATGTCGTCGGCCTCCGGCCAGAAGCCGGCGTCCGCGAGCACCTGCCCGAGCTGGCGGATCTTGCGCCAGAACACCGACATCGACCAGTGCTCGATGTAGAAGTTGTGGTCCTCGACGTAGGGGAACACGAGCCGCGAGAGCCCGAGCTTCTCGTCGAAGACGCCACGTGCCTCGTCGTCGGGCAGCAGCTCGCGATATTCGGCGGTGATCCGATCGCGCTCGGCCCGGATCGCCTCGGTCGGGCGCTCGATGTCCTCGCCGTCGCGCAGGCGCCGGACGTAGTCGCGCACGAAGCCGAGCGGGATCTCGAGGTGGTCCAGCCACACGCGATCGGTGCTGTACATCCCGTTGCCCGACGAGAAGTTGAACCACGGGTCCTTGGCCGCCTCCCA
>JAOPZL010000263.1 GCA_025964175.1 Solirubrobacterales bacterium | reverse complement strand
AGGCGGCGGTGCCCGCCTTGCGCGGACGGCCCCCGGTGCGGGAGTCGCCGCGGGAGACGGTCCCGGGGATGCCCTCGGCGATCAGCACGAGGCGCTCGCGATCCAGCTGCGCGCGCACGTCCGCGGGAAACCTCCCCTTGCCCATGAATATGCGTGCGAGCAGGCCGATCGCGCCGAGTCTAGAGACCGGCGCCCGCCGCGATCACAGCGCCAGGCCCAGCGGCGCGTTCGGGCTCAGCTCAGGAGGTCGAGGGCGGCGCCGACGATGGTCTCGGTGTCGATGCCGAAGACGCGGTAGAGGTCCTGGACGTCGCCGGACTGGCCGAAGTCGCTGACCCCCAGCGAGGCGATCGGCGCCCCGGAGATCGCGGCCAGGAAGGACAGCGTGTGCGGGTGGCCGTCCATCACGGTCACGATCGGCGCGGTGCGGTGCGCGGGGAACAGCGCGTCGAGCACGGCGTCGTCGCCCTCCCCCAGCCCTTGACGGGCCTGCACGGCGCGGAAGACGAGGTCGGCCGAGGTCAGGCAGATGACGTCGGACTCGATGCCGGCGTCGGAGAGCTCCTGCGCGGCGGCCAGCGCCTCGGGCACCATCACGCCCATCGCCACGATCGTCACCGCCGGCGCTCCCGGCGCCTCGCGCAGCGCGTAGCCGCCGGCGAGGACCTGCTCGCGGCGCAGCTCACGCCCGGCCGGGTCGCTCGGCACGCCGGCCAGCGCCTGGTCGATCGGCCGCGTGCTCAGGCGGAAGTAGGCCGAGGTCCCGTCGGGGCGCCCGAGCCGGCTGAGCGCGTGCAGCAACGTCCACTCCAGGTCCTGCCCGAACGCCGGCTCCCACGCGACGCAGCGCGGCTGCTCCAGGCCGACCGACGGCGTCGTGATCGACTGGTGCGCGCCGCCCTCGGGTGCCAGCGTGACCCCCGACGGCGTGCCGACGAGGATCGACTGTCCACCGGCGTACATGCCGAACGACCACGGCTCCAGCGCGCGGTTGACGAACGGGTCGTACATCGTCCCGATCGGCAGCAGCGGCTGTCCGTCGCGCGACCACGTGGCTCCGAGCTCGCCGAGCAGGCCGACGAGGTTGCCCTCGGCGATGCCGAGCTCGATGTGCTGGCCGTGGCCGGACTGGCGCCAGCGCATCAGCGTGTCGGTGTCGTCGGCGAACCAGTCGATCCGCTCGCCGAGGTTCCACACGCCGACGCGGTTGATCCAGCCGCCGAGGTTCGTCGAGGAGGCGACGTCCGGGCTGACCGTCACGACATGACCGGCGAGATCCGGGGCCTCGTGGGAGAGGTCGACGAAGAAGCGCCCGAACGACTGCTGCGTCGACGCGGTCCCGGCGTGGTCGCGCCCGACGTCAGCGGGCACCGCCGGGATCGACTTCAGCTCCACCGACGGCCGCGCCAGCCGCCGCGCGGACTCGACGCACAGCTCCGCCTCCGGCGTCCCCGGCGCGAACGTCCGCCACGGGTCGTCGGCGTCGGCACCGAGCTCGCCGGCCAGCTGCCGCCACTGCGGCGTGCTCAGGAGCGCGGAGTGGTTGGCCGGGTGCCCCTGGGTGGGCAGCCCCCACGCCTTGATCGTGTAGGCGAAGACGACGGTCGGACGATCGGTGACCGCGTCGGCCTGGTGGAAGGCGCCCAGGAGGTCGGCGAGGTCGTGGCCGCCGAGGTCGCGGACCGCGGCGACGAGCTGGGCGTCGTCGAGATCGGCGGTGACGCGCTCGACGTCGCGGCGCCCGCGGCCCTCGCCGGGCAGCCGCTCGCGCAGCTCGGCCGCCGGTGAGCGCAACAGCCGCTGGTACTCCTCGTTGCTCATGCCGTCGATGCGCCTGCGCAGCGCCCCGCCGCCCGGCCGCTCGAACAGCTCGCGCAGCCGCCGCCCGTACTTCACGGTGATCGTCTGCCAGCCGGCCGCCGCGAACATCGCTCCGATCCGTCCCGCGGCGATGTCGGGCACGACGCGGTCCAGCGACTGGCGGTTGAGGTCGACGATCCACAGCGTCTCGCCCAGCGCCGGGACCATCGGGTCGATCAGCGCCTCCCAGATCGCGCCCTCGTCCAGCTCGGCGTCCCCGAGCAGCGCCACCTGGCGACCACCCTGCGGCACGTCGAAGTGGCCCGCGACGTAGCGGTGCGCGAGCCCGCTCCACAGCGTCGCGGTGGCGCCGATGCCGACCGACCCCGTCGAGAAGTCGACCGGATCGGGGTCCTTGAGGCGGCTCGGGTAGCTCTGCAGCCCGCCCAGCGCGCGCAGCTCCGTGAGGTACTTCGGGTCCAGCCGGCCGAGCAGGTAGTTGATCGCGTGCAGCACCGGCGACGCGTGCGGCTTGACCGAGACGCGGTCGGGGCCGCGCAGGAAGTCGAAGTACAGCGCCGTCATGACGCTGACCATCGACGCCGAGGACGCCTGATGGCCGCCGACCTTCACGCCCGACGGCGTCTCGCGCACCTTGTTGGCGTGGTGCACGATGCTCGTCGCCAGCCACAGCACCCGGCGCTGGACCGCTTCGAGCGTCTCCAGCGCAGGCGGCTCCTGGATCGAGGCAGGGGAGGTGGAACTGGTCGCTCTGGCCATGTCGCGAGCAGTTCACCACGGTTGCCGCGGTCATGCGAGCGATGCGCAAGAAGTCGCTGTCTCACGCAATCATCTTGCGTGCGCACCAAGCTTGGCCGACTGACGCGGAGGCGTACCGTAGGTGGTACGAGCGACGACGAAGGAGGAAGCGATGACCGAGACGACCGAGACGGCGATCCTCGCCGGAGGGTGCTTCTGGGGAGTGCAGGACCTCATCCGCAACCGGCCGGGCGTGATCTCCACCCGGGTCGGGTACTCGGGCGGCGACGTGCCGAACGCGACGTATCGCAACCACGGTTCGCACGCGGAGGCCATCGAGATCGTCTTCGACCCGCAGACCATCTCCTACCGCGACATCCTCGAGTTCTTCTTCCAGATCCACGACCCGTCGACGAAGAACCGCCAGGGCAACGACGTCGGGACGAGCTACCGGTCCGCCATCTACACCATCGGTGACGAGCAGAAGCGGATCGCGCTGGACACGATCGCCGACGTCGACGCGTCCGGGATCTGGCCCGGCAAGGTCGTCACCGAGGTCGAGCCGGCCGGTCCCTTCTGGGAGGCCGAGCCCGAGCACCAGGACTACCTGCTGCGCATCCCGCACGGCTACACGTGCCATTTCATCCGCCCGGACTGGACGCTGCCCCGCCGCCAGGAGGCGGTCGGCACCTGATCGCGCCGGTATCCTCCGGGTCGTGGCCACGACGCGGGTGATCCGCAGCGAGTCGTTTCCCGACCTCGATGACGAGGTGCTGTTCCCGCGGCTCTCGGACGGCAAGCTCAGCTGGCTGGCCGACCGCGGCGAGCGCCGGGCGTTCGCCCCCGGCGAGGTTCTCTACGAGCACGCCGTCCGCGAGGCGCCCTTCTTCGTCATCGAGCAGGGCCGGGTCGAGTTCATCGATCGCAAGCCGGGCAAGGACGTCCACATCGCGCAGGCCGACAGCCGCACGTTCGTCGGCGACATCGCGGCGTTCACCGGCGAGCCGACGCTGAGCGCGTGTGTGGCGGTTGAGCCGACGGACGTGATCGCCTTCGACCGCGCCGGGCTGCGCGACATGCTCGCTCGGTGGCCGGAGTTCGGCGAGCACGTCTTCCGCACGCTGCTGGCGCGGCGGGCGTGGCACGAGGCCACGGGCCACGGCGTCATGCGGCTCATCGCGCCGCGCGGCTCGCGGCGGGCGTTCGAGGTCCGCGACCTGCTCGAGCGCAACCTGCTCCCCGTCCACTGGTACGACGTGGACACCGACGCCGAGAGCGCGGCGATGCTCGAGTGGCTCGACATCCCGCGCGAGGAGACGCCGGTCCTCGTCCACGCGACGAACGTCATGCGCAACCCGTCCGCCGCCCAGGTCGCCCGCTCGCTGGGGCTGCGCGCCGAGGTCGACGGCGAGCGCTTCGACCTCGTCGTGCTGGGTGCCGGACCGGCCGGGCTGGCGTCCGCCGTCTACGGCGGCTCCGAAGGACTGCGGACCTTCGTCGCCGAGGCGTGGGCCCCGGGCGGCCAGGCGGGGACGAGCACGCGCATCGAGAACTACCTCGGCTTCCCCAGCGGCGTCACCGGCACCGAGCTGACCCGCAAGGCGACGCTGCAGGCGCGCCGCTTCGACGCGGTGCTGTCGAGCTTCCATCGCGCGGTCGAGCTGGCCGACGGACCCGAGACCCTGGTGCGCGTGGACCTCGAGGACGGACAGCACGTCCTCGCCCGGTCGGTCGTGATGGCCACGGGCGCGCGATGGCGCGAGCTGCAGGCCGATGGCGTGGATCGCTTCCGCGGCGCCGGCGTCTACCACGCGGCGATGCCCACCGACGCGGAGCGCTGCCGGGACGAGGACGTCGTCGTGGTCGGCGGCGGCAACTCGGCCGGGCAGGCGGCGGTCCACCTCTCGTCGCGAGCCCGCAGCGTCCGCGTCGTGGTCCGCGGCAAGACGCTGAAGTCGACGATGTCGCACTACCTCGTCGATCGCATCGAGCGCTCGTCGCGGATCGAGGTCCTCACCGAGACCGAGGTCTCCGCGGTGCAGGGCTCGGCCACCGTCGAGTCCGTCACCCTCCGCGAGCGTCGCGACGAGCGCGTCGAGCAGGTGGCGTGCACCGCGGTGTTCGTGATGATCGGCGCGGAGCCGTGCACCGAGGCGTCCACGGGCATGCTCGCCGTCGACCCCGCCGGCTACCTCCTCTGCGGCACGGGCGCCGCGAGCAACGGCGGGCACCTCGGCTGGCCACTGCGCGACCGCGACCCGTACATGCTGGAGACCGTGCGCCCGGGTGTCTTCGCGGCCGGGGACGTGCGCGCGGGCGCGTCCAAGCGCGTGGCGGGCGCGGTCGGGGACGGCGCGATGGTCGTGCGCTTCGCCCACGAGGTCCTGGCGGCCTGATGATGCGCAGCCTCGTCTACTCGATGGGGGTGGCGTCGGATGGGTTCATCGCCGGTCCGTCGGCGTCAGCGCGAAGCCGGCGTAGCCGCCGCGCGCTTCCTCGTCGCAGCGCTGGGCGTACGGCCCGACGCCGCCCATGTACGGCATGAACACCCGCGGCTTGCCCGGGACGTTGGCCCCGAGGTACCACGAGTTCGCGCGGTGGACGAGGGTCGAGGAGGCGACCTCGTCGACGTGGTCGACCCACGCGTCCTCCCCCGCCACCGTGGCCTCGATGCACGCGGCTCCGCTGTCGCGGACGTGAGCGATCGCGTCGGCGATCCAGTCGACGTGCTGCTCGATCGACACGACCATGTTGCTGAGCACCGACGGGCTCCCCGGCCCGGTCACCAGGAACAGGTTCGGGAAGCCGGCGACCGCCAGGCCGAGGTACGTGCGCGGCCCCGCCGACCACTTCTGCGCCAGCGACGCTCCGGCCCGGCCGCGCAGGTCGACCGCGGTCACCGCTCCGGTCATCGCGTCGAAGCCGGTCGCGAAGACGATCGCGTCGACCTCGTGCTCCACGCCGCCGACGCGCAGGCCGCGCGGCGTGATCTCCTCGATCGGGCTCTCGCGCACGTCGACGATCGTCACGTTGTCGCGGTTGAACGTCTCGTAGTAGCCGGTGTCGACGCAGACCCGCTTGGTGCCGAACGGGTAGTCCCGCGGCAGCAGCCGCTCGGCGACCGCCGGGTCGTCGACGCGTTCGCGGATCTTGTCGTGGAAGAACGCCACGACCGCCGCGTTGGCGTCCTGGTCGACCATGACGTCGGAGAACGCGCCGTACATCGCCAGCCCGCCCATCCGCGATCGCTCCTCGAGGTGGCGCGTGCGCTCCTCGTCGCTCATCTCCAGCGCCGAGCCCTCGTGCTCGGGGTAGGGCAGCCCGCCGATCGAGACCCGTGCCCGGGCCCGCCGCTGCATCGGTGTTCCGTGCTGGCGGCGCGCGGCCTCGACGTCGAGCGGCTCGTTGACCGCCGGGACGCTGAAGCTCGGCGTGCGCTGGAAGACGACCAGCTGATCGGCCTGCTGGGCGATCACCGGGATCGACTGGACCCCGGACGATCCCGTGCCCACGACCGCGACGCGCTGCCCGGTGAAGTCGACCTCCTCATGGGGCCAGCTGCCGGTGTGGAACCAGCGGCCCGCGAAGGAGTCCAGGCCCGGCAGATCGGGGACGCGCGCGGCCGACAGGCACCCGGTGGCCATGATCAGGAAGCGGGCGGACACGTGCCCGCCGGCCTCGGTCTCCACCTCCCAGCGCGAGGTCTCCTCGTCGAAGGCCGCTCCGGACACGCGCGTGTTCAGCTCGATGTCGGGGCGCAGCGCGAAGCGGTCGGCGACGTGCTCGAGGTAGGCGAGGATCTCCCCCTGGCGCGGGTAGCGCTCGCTCCAGCGCCACTCGTCCAGCAGCTCGGGCGAGAACGCGTACTGGTAGTCGAGGCTCTCGACATCGCAGCGCGCGCCGGGGTAGCGGTTCCAGAACCACGTCCCGCCGACGCCGCTCCCGGCCTCGAAGACGCGGGTCGACAGCCCGAGCCCGCGCAGGCGGTGCAGCGCGTACAAGCCGGCGAACCCCGCGCCGACGACCACCGCGTCGACCGTGTCCCGCATGTCCCGCTCCATGATCATGCCGCCCGGTCCAGCCGCTCGCGCAGCCACGCCCCGGCCGCGTCCGCCGCGTCGCGCGCCTCGCCGAGCATCGCCGAGAACAGCGGCCAGACGTGCGGCATGCCCGGCCAGACGTCGAGGGTGACCCGCACCCC
>JAOPZL010000209.1 GCA_025964175.1 Solirubrobacterales bacterium | reverse complement strand
GGCGGCGGTCCGGGCGGGCGCCGTCGCGCTCCCGGCGGCCGCGATCGGCCTCGCGGCGGGCTGGGCACTGGCGATCGGCCCGACGGGCTCGCTCCTGGCCATCCTCAACGAGGCGCCGGCGGGATGGGCCGCGCTCCCGCTCCTGGCGGTCTGCCTCGTCGCGATCGTGACCCTCGTCGTCGCCACCTCCGCCTGGCCGGCCTACCGCGCGACCGCCCCCTCGCCGGCGGCCCTCCTGCGCGGCGGCGAGCTGGTGACCCGCACGACCCGCCGCCCGGGGCGCCTCCGCCTCCGGCCCCGCCCGGCCCCGAGCCCGAAGCCGAATCCGTGCCGTGGCCGTGGCCGTGGCCCGGTGCCGGACCCGCCGGATGCCGACCCGGACGCGCCCGCCGGATCCGGGGACGCGTGGGGCATCGACGGCCAGAGCGGCGCTCGATCCGCCACACGGACCCGCGAGAGCCGCCAGGCCGGCGCGACGGCAACGGTCGGGCGCCGATCGCGGCGCGTGCGGGCCGCGACCGGCCCGCTCTCGCTCGGGCCGCGGCTCGTCATGGCTGCGCGCGGGCGGTACCTCGGCACCGTCGTCGTCCTCGGGGCCTGTACCGCCGTCGTGCTGCTGATGCTCGCGCTCGCTTCGACGCTCGAGCGGCTGCGCGACGATCCGACCACGCTCGGCAAGCGCTTCGCGCTCACCGTCAGCGCCGATCGCAGCGATCTCGCCGACCTGCGATCCGTGCCGGGGGTCGCCGCCGCGTCGCCGCGGTGGGTCGTCCAGGCCGCCGGCTCCTTCCAGCTCGGGGAGGCGCTGACGGTGATCGCCTTCCCGGGCGACCACACCCAGTTCGAGGAGCCCCCGCTGGCCGAGGGGCGGCGGCTGCGGGCCGACGACGAGGCCGAGGTCGGCGTCGGGCTGGCCGACGCCCTCGGCCTGGCTCCCGGCGCCACGCTCGGGCTCGCGCTGCCCGACGGAGCGGGCGAGGCGCGCTTCAGGGTCGTCGGGATCGTGCGCGCGCTCGACGACGAGGGTCGCGTCGCCTACGTGCGGCCCCGGCGGCTGGGCAGCGCGCTGACCGACCGACCGCCGATCGCGGTGCGCATCGCCTCCGGCGCGTCTCGCGAAGAGGTCCAGAAGCGGCTGCAGGCGCGCGGGTACGGCACCGTGGTCGTCTCCGGCGCAGTGGGCAGCAGCGCGACGCTGCTGGCGCTGCTGAGCTCGGTCCTGCGCGTCGTCGCGCTCGTCGTGGCCCTGGTCGTGCTCTACGCGCTGGCCCAGGCCCTGGCCCTCACCGCCGGCGAGCGGATGCGGACGCTCGCGCTGCTGCGGACCATCGGGGCGTCGGGGGCGACGACCGCGGCCGTTCTCGCGGGCGCCGGCGCCGCGCTCGTGCTCCCCGCCTGCGCCCTCGCGATCGGGCTGCAGGAGCTGGTCCTCGGACCGCTCGTCGCCTCGCTGGCGACGGGCTACGCCGACCTGCCCGTCCACGCGAGCGCCGCGCAGGCGGCGCTCGTCAGCGCCGCTCTGCTCGGCCTGGCCCTCCTGGCCGGCGCATGGGTCGCCCGCCGCCTGAACCGCGTGCCGCTGGCGCTTGCGCTGAGGGAGCGCCCATGACCCGCACCCGCTGCGATCGACCGCCGGTCGCCGCACGCCGCGCGAGGATGGTGGCTCTCCCCCGTCCAGCGGGGCTTTTCCGCCATCCTCGCTGGGAGCTGCTCGCCGCGACCGCCGCCGCGCTGGTGATCCTCGCCGGCTGCGGCGCCGGCGACCGCCCCGAGACCCAGGCCGCGGGCGGCTCCACCCTGGACCAGACCCTCCAGGACCCCGACGGCGACGGCGTCCTGGAGCGCCAACCGGGCGAGCCCCTGCTCGACCGGGGCGGCGACGCCAAGCCCGTTCGGACCCTCGCCACCTTCGCCCAGATCACCGACGCGCACGTCCGCGACGAGGAGTCGCCGGCGCGGATCCCGTTCCTCGACCGCTTCGGCGCGCCGTTCAGCTCGACCTTCCGCCCCCAGGAGGCGCTCACGCTGCAGGTCCTCGACGCGACCGTGCGAGCGGTCGACGCGCTGCACCCCGACGCCGTCGTGCAGACCGGCGACCTCGCCGACAACGCCCAGCGCAACGAGCTGACGTCCGCGATGACCGTGCTCCGCGGCGGCACCGTGGACCCCGACAGCGGGAAGCCCGGCCCCTCGGGACCCCAGCGCAGCGCCGACCCCGACCCGTTCTTCTATCGCCCCGGGGTCGACGCGCCCCGCCACCCCGGGCTTCTCGCCGACGCCCAGCGCCGCTTCACCGCGCCCGGCCTCGACGCGCCCCTGCACTCCGTCCTGGGCAACCACGACCTCCTCGTCGCAGGCGAGCTCAAGCCCGACGCGCGCACCCAGGCGCTGGCCACCGGCGACCGCGCCATCATCGCCCTGGACCCCAAGGCGCTCGAGGGCGTCGCCATCCCCAAGCGCGATGCCGAGGGCGAGGGCGGGATCGGCGCGATCGGCACGGGCGCCATCGCGAAGGTGCTCGCCACCGGCACGTCCGAGCACGTCACCCCCGATCCCGACCGCCGCGAGGTGACGCCCGCCGAGGCGATGGCCATCACCGGCGCCAAGACGGTCGAGGCGTTCTCCATCGGCCCCGTCCGCGCGCTCGCGCTGGACCTCAACCGGCCGGAGGGCGGATCGGGCGGGCGCGTCTCGACCGGGCAGCTGGACTGGCTGCGGACCCAGCTCGATGCGGCCGGCTCCCGGCCCGTGGTCGTCTTCACCCATCAGCCGCTGCGCGCGAGCGAGAACGGCCCCGCGGCGCTCGCCCTCCTCGGCGCCCACCCCAACGTGCTCGCCGCGATCGCCGGTCACACGCATCGCAACGAGATCCGCCGCGGCCCAGGCGGCGTGTGGGAGATCACCACCGCATCGCTGGCCGACTTCCCCCAGCAGGCCCGCTTCCTCCGGGTCGTCCGGACGGCGAACGGCGCCGCCGCGCTGGAGACCTTCATGGTCGATCACGGACCGGGCCCCGACCACCTCGCCGCGACGGCGCTGGAGCTCGCCTTCCTGGACGCGCAGGGCGGCCGGCCCAACCACTTCCGGGGCACCCGCGCGGACCGCAACGTGCGCCTGTACCGCTGACGCCCACCCCCGGTGCGACACTGCAGCCCATGGACTTCAGCGCCCCCGTCGACGGGTTCCGCCTCGCCTACGACCGCTCCGGCAGCGGCTCGGCGGTCGTGCTCCTGCACGGCTGGCCGGGAACCCGCCAGGACCAGGCCGAGCTCGCCGCCCACCTGGCCGCGACGCCGGGCGCCGACGTGATCGTCCCCGACCTGCGCGGGTTCGGCGACTCCGATCGCCGCGACGATTCACCGCCGAGCGCCTATGCCGCCGCCGGCCAGGGCGCGAGCATCGTCGCGCTGCTCGACGAGCTGGGCATCGAGCAGGCCGTCCTGTCCGGCTACGACATCGGCAGCCGCGTCGCCCAGTGGGTCGCCGCAAACCACCGACAGCGCGTCCGCGCGCTCGTGATCTCACCCCCGGTCTGGGGCGCCGGCGTGCGCGTCCTGACCCCCGCCGCCGTGGCCGAGTTCTGGTACCAGGCATTCCACCAGCTCGACATCTGCGACGCGATCATCGACGGCCGGCCCGATGCGGTCCGGGCGTACATCGGCCACTTCTGGAACCACTGGAGCGGCCCCGGCTTCACCCTCGCGCCCGAGCGCTTCGATGCCGTCGTCGCCGCCTACGCGCAACCGGGCGCGTTTCGGGCGAGCCTGAACTGGTATCGCGCCGGATCGGGCACGATCGCCCGGGCGACGCAGGAGGCCACGCAGCCCCCGCCGCCGCCGATCACCGCCCCCACCACGCTGCTGTGGCCGGCCCACGATCCGCTGTTCCCGGTCGCGTGGTCGGACCGGATCGACACCTCCTTCACCGACGTCGAGCTGCGGGTCCTCCCCGACGCCGGCCACTTCACCCCGCTGGAGGCCACCGACGCCTTCGCCGCGGCGATCGTGGAGGCGCTTCCGTGACGCGCGAGTTCGCCATCAAGGGCGAGATGATCCGTCTCGGCCAGCTGCTCAAGGCCGCCGACTTCGTCGACTCCGGCGCCGAGGTCAAGGACCTGCTCGCCGAGGAGATCATCGCCGTCAACGGCGAGCCCGAGTCCCGTCGCGGGCGCCAGCTGGTGCGCGGCGACCTCGTGCGCGTCGGCGACGAGGAGATCCGGATCGCCTAGCGCGCCGCCGCCCGCTCCAGCCGCGCGCTGACCGATCGCAGCGCGTCCTTGAGCTCCAGCGGCTCGACGACCTCGAACTCCACGCGCAGCATCGCGATCCACAGGGCGAGCTGCTCGAGGTGGTCAGAGCCCGTGCGCAGCTCGCAGCGCGAGTCGTCGATCTCGACGAGCGTGCCGAACGCGGGCCCGACCCACTCGGCCACCTGCGACGCCGGGCAGTGCAGCACCACTCGCGCCACGTGGCGGTAGGCGTTCTGGGAGATCGCGCGCCCCACGTAGGCGGCGACGTCGGGATCGGGCGGGGGGCGCGGGTCGAAGCGGCGGTCGGTCACCGGGATGGCGGCGATCCGGTCCACGCGGAACGTCCGCCAGTCCTCGCGCCCGCAGTCCCAGGCGAGCAGGTACCAGCGCCGCCCGGTGGAGACGAGCGCGTGCGGCTCCACGAGGCGCCGCGATCCGTCCCCGACGCGGCTCCTGTAGCCGAAGCGCAGCCGCTCGTGGTCGCGGCAGGCGCCGGCGATCACGGTCAGCGCCCGCGCGTCGACGGTCGTCGGCGTGCCCATGAGCGGGACGGTGTAGGAGTGCAGCGCGTTGACCCGGCGACGCAGGTGGTTGGGCAGCACCTGCTCGAGCTTGAGCAGGGCCCGCACCGACGTCTCCTCGATCCCGGCCACCGTCCCGCCCGCGGCGGTGCGCAGCCCGACCGCGACCGCGACCGCCTCGTCGTCGTCCAGCAGCAGCGGCGGCAGCTCGGCGCCCGCACCGAGGCGGTATCCGCCGGCCACCCCCGGCGCGGCGTCGACGGGGTAGCCGAGCTCGCGCAGGCGATCGACGTCGCGGCGGACGGTGCGGCCGCTGACCTGGAGGCGATCGGCGAGCTCGGGACCGGTCCAGTCGCGGTGGGTCTGCAGCAGCGAGAGCAGCCGCAGCAGGCGTGCGGAGGTCTGCAGCATGGGATGATTCTGCCCAACCATGCGGACACCGGTTGGCCGCATGCGCCCGTAGCGTCGCCGACACTCAACCGCGCGCTGCTCGAGGATGCTTCAGGCCCTCGCCCCGGACGCGGCTCGGCGCGAGGTCGTCATCGCACCATGATGGTCGCGCCGACCTCGTTGTTGCCGTCGACCCTGTCGTTGCTGGCGGTGGCGAAGACGTTGGCGTGGCTGACGTACGTGCCGCGCTTGCGCCCCCGCACGGTGATCAGCAGCGTGCCCTGCTGCTCGAGCGCGAACGCCCCCATCCGGCACTTGATGAACGTGCCCTTGACCGTGCAGCCGAGCCCGCCGTAGAGCTTCCACCTGCGCATCTGCAGCTGGTAGGGCACGGTCGCCTGAAGGTAGATCCGGTGGCCACCGCTGGGGCCGTTGTTCTTGATGACGAACTTCAGCTGGGTCGTCTCGCCGCGCTTGATCGGCTGGCGGACGGCGTAGCCCCAGATGCCGAGGTCGGCCTTGCTGGTCGCCTCGGCGGTGACGGCGAACGCGAGGGCGACGAGCACCGTCGCCGCGAGGGTGAGAACGAGACGATGCACCCGGCGAACCTATCCGACGTCCACGATGGCAGCGCGCGAGGCGCAGCCGGTCGCCGCGGCGCGAGCCCTAGGCGACGCCCGCGAGATCCGCTTCGATGAGCCGCGCCGTGCGCAGCAGCGGCTCGACCAGGCCGTCGCGGACGGAGTCCGCGGAGCGGCGCATCACGTGCGTGGAGAGGTTGATCGCGCCGACCGCCCTGCCCGAGCGGTCGTGGACCGGGGCGGCGATGGCGACCAGCCCCTCCTCCAGCTCCTGGTCGACGATCGCGTAGCCGGCCTGGCGGACCTTGGCCAGCTGCTCGCGCAGCGCCGCCGGCTCGGTCACCGTGCGCGGCAGGAACGCCTTCAGCGTCGTCTCGGCCAGGTAGCGGTCCAGCACCTCGGGCTCGAGCTCGGCCAGCAGGACCCTGCCCATCGAGGTCGCGTGCGCGGGCATGCGCGTGCCGACGTTGACGGTGAGCGTGATCACCGACGTCGACGGGACGCGGGCGACGTAGACGATGTCGGCTCCGTCGAGGACGCACGCCTCGCTGGACTCGCCCACCTCGGCCACGAGGCGCTCGAGGTGCGGCAGCGCGATGTCCGGGAAGCCGAGCCCCGACAGGAAGGAGTAGCCGAGCTCGAGCACGCGCGGCGTCAGGCGGAAGCTGCGGCCGTCGCTCGCCACGTAGCCCAGCTCGACCAGCGTGATCAGGAAGCGGCGGACCGTCGCACGGGTCAGCCCGGTCGTCGTGGCCAGCTCGCTCACGGTCTGCTCGGGCGCGTGCGGCCCGAAGGCGCGGATGACCCCCAGCCCGCGCTCGAGCGACTGGATGAACTCGCGCGGACGGCCGGCGACGTGCTCGCCCTCGCCGCCCCCCGGCGGATTGGACAGGGAGACTGCAGACATTGAGGGCGATCTTACCGCGAGGCGTCTCATGCGCCATATCGGGCCTGAGCCTGCGGCACCTCGATCCGCTCCCCGGCCACGATCACGACGCGGGAGACGAGGTGGGCGAGCAGCAGGGACGCCGTGAGCTCGACGAAGAGCAGCGAGAGCAGGACGGTGAGCTGGATGCGCGCGGCGGTGGCCGGCGAGGCGCCGCCGAGGACGAGGCCGACGAACGTCCCGGGCAGCGTGACGAGGCCGACGATCCGGGTCTGGTCCAGCGCCGGGACCAGCGCGGTGGTGACGGCGCGCCGGAGCGGGGTCGCGAGCGCCTCGCGCGCGGATGCGCCGAGCAGCAGCCGCGTCTCGATCTCGTCCAGGCGGTCGTGCAGCTCCTCCAGCAGCCGCCGGCCGGTCAGCGAGGCGGCGGCCATCGCGCCGCCGATGAGGATCCCGGCGACGGGAACGATCCCCCGCGGCGTGGCCGGGAAGGCCTGGGCGGCGAGCAGCAGGCCGAGCGCGAGCAGCGCGGGCAGCCCGATCGCGGCGCCCGCGAGCAGCGGCCCGTGCGGGATGGCGCGGATCCGCCGTCCCGAGGTCCAGGCGGCGACGCCGAGCATGACGAGCACGAACGCGGCCGCGAGCCCGACGTGCTGGAAGACCAGCGTGACGACGGCGCCGACGGCGGTGAGCTGCACGATCGCCCGGATCGACACGACCGCGAGCTCCCGCTCCAGGCCGATCCGGGCCCGCCAGGAGAGTGCGATCGCGGCCAGGACGAGCGCGACGGAGACGACGACCTGGCCGACGGCGGCCTGGCTCACGCCGGCCGCCCGGCCCACGCGTCGAGCACGTCGGCGGCGGTGCCGCTCGCGGTGACGCGGCCCGCCTCCAGCAGGACCGCGGCGTCGGCGGAGCGGCGGACGATCGCGACGTCGTGGCTGGCGACGAGCACCGCGAGGCCCAGGCCGGCGAGCTCGCGCATCAGCGCCTCCACCCCCGCCGCGCGTGCGGGATCGAGCGCGGCGGTCGGCTCGTCCAGCAGCAACGCGACCGGGTCGCGGGTCAGCGCGCGGGCCACGGCGACCCGGGCTCGCTCGCCGCCGGACAGCTCACCGGCGACCCGGGAGGCGAAGCTCACGTCCAGCCCGGCCCGCTCCAGCGAGCGGCGCGCCGCCTCCCCGTCGACCGCGCCGGCCGGCAGCGCGTACGCGAGGTTGTCGGCGACGGTGCCCGGCAGCATCACCGGGTGCTGGGCGACGAGCGCGACCCGGCGGCGCAGGACGCGCGGGTCGAGCTCCAGCGCGTCGTGCCCGTCGACGCGGACCCGCCCTGCGTCGAGCCGATCCAGCCCGACGGCGCAGCGCAGCAGCGAGGACTTGCCGGCGCCAGACGGGCCGACGATCGCGGTCACCTGTCCGGCCTGCACCCGCAGCGTCACCCGGTCGAGCACGACCCGCCCTCCGCGCGAGAGCGAGACCTCGTCGAGCTCCAGCAGGGCGGGCGTCACGAACCGGACTCTCGCACGGGCGGCGGCCAGGGCGCGCGGGGCACCCCATCCAAGGAAGGGAGGTCGTCCCCCGGCGTGCGGGGCGGGCCCGTCGCCGGGGGTGCGGGACGTTATGCACGTGCTCGGGGGACAACGTCCCGCACCCCTCGCTCCCACGCCGGCACCCCCGCCCGCCCAGGTCCGGACCTACTGCAGCGCGTCGACCATCGGCTCGAGCAGGGCGAGCAGCTCCTCGGTGCTCGCGGCGCCGACCGCGGGCAGGACGCCGTTCTGGCGCAGCATCTGCACGCCCGCCAGGGCTCCGAGCAGCAGCTCGGCGCGCATGCGCGGCTCGGAGAGACCGCGCTCGGCGAGGCGGGCGGTGAGCGGGTCGAGCATCGAGCGGCTCAGGATCGTGCGCACCTGCTCGGCGACCTCGGCCGTCGCGCCGGGGCTGATCACCGTGCGCAGCGCGGGGCTCGCGCCGCGCTCGTCCCAGTGCTCGAACAGCATGCGAGCGAGGTCGACGAGATCGCCGGAGCCGACCTTGTCGGCCCGCGGCGTGAAGCGCTCGTCGGCCAGCGCCGCGAGGTAGAGCCCTTCCTTGCCGTCGAAGTACCGGGCGATCAGGGCTGGGTCGACCCCGGCGCGCTCGCCGATCTCGCGGATCGTCGCGCGCTCGTACCCGCGCGCCTGGAACAGCTCGGCGGCGGCGTCGAGCAGGGCTTGGCGTGAGGCTTGGGCGTCGTGGGGGCGGCGGGTGGCGCTGGACATGGTGGGGGCGCGGCGGGTCGGGGAGAACGTCACCCCCATGATAGTCTTTTGTCAGCGCGCGATGACATCGAGCGCTGACTTCTTCAGCAGCTCGACTCCCAGGCTCTCACATGACACCCCCCTCCCACGCACCCGGCCGCCAGCACTACGGGCTGACCTTCGCCGTCCTCGCCATCGCCGGGCTCGCGTACGCGCTGATGTCCGCGATGGTGGCCCCCGCTCTTCCCGACATCCAGAGCGAGCTCCACGCGACGCCCACCGGCGTCGCCTGGATCCTGACCGCCTTCCTCCTCAGCACCTCGATCTTCACGCCGATCGCCGGTCGTCTCGGCGACATGTTCGGCAAGGAGAAGATGCTGATCGTGACGCTCTGCGTCCTCGTCGCCGGCAGCGTCATCGCCGCGCTGGCGAGCTCGCTGAACGTCCTCATCCTCGGCCGCGTCGTCCAGGGAGCGGGCGGCGCGATCTTCCCGCTGGCGTTCGGCATCATCCGCGACGAGTTCCCCAGGGAGCGCACGGCCAGCGGCATCGCGCTGATCTCCGCGATCCTCGGCATCGGCGGCGGCCTGGGCATCGTGCTCGCCGGCCCGATCGTCGACAACCTCTCCTACCACTGGCTGTTCTGGATCCCCGCGATCCCCGTCGTCTTCGCCCTCATCGCCGCGATCTTCTGGGTCCCCGAGTCCCCGGTGAAGACGCCGGGAAAGGTCAACTGGATCGGCGCCTTCCTCCTCTCTGCCTGGCTCGTCTGCCTGCTCGTCGCCGTCAGCGAGGGTCAGAGCTGGGGCTGGACCAGCGGGCGCGTCGTCGGCCTGATCGTCGCCGCCGCCGTCATCGGCACCATCTGGGTCCGCAACGAGAAGGCCGCTGCCGAGCCGCTCGTCGACATGACGATGATGCGGGTCCGCGGGGTGTGGACGGTCAACGCCGCCGCCCTGCTGATCGGCGCGGGCATGTACAGCTCCTTCATCCTCATCCCGCAGTTCGTCGAGGAGCCGACGAGCTCCGGGTACGGCTTCGGCGCCTCCGTCACGCAGGCCGGTCTGTTCATGCTGCCGTCGACGGCGATGATGCTCCTCGTCAGCCCGCTCGCCGGCCGCCTCTCCAACACGCTCGGCTCGCGCGTCCCGCTCGTCCTGGGCGCCGCGGTGACCACGGTCTCGTTCGGCTTCCTGGCGCTGCTGCACACCGAGAAGATCGAGATCTACATCGGCGCCGGCCTGATGGGCACCGGCATCGGCCTGGCCTTCGCCTCGCTGGCCAACCTCATCGTCGAGGCCGTGCCGCCGTCGCAGACCGGTGTCGCCACCGGCATGAACACGGTGATGCGGACGATCGGCGGCGCGATCGGCTCGACCATCGGCGCGGCGGTCATCGCCGGCACCGTGGTCGGCGACGGCGTCCCGACCGAGGCCGGCTTCCGAGCCGCCTTCCTGATCGCCGCCGCCGCGGCCCTGCTCGCGTTGCTGGCGTCCATCAGCGTCCCCCGTCCGACGGCGCACGTGGCCATGGAGGCCGCTCCCGCCCAGGCGTAGCCGCGGTCGTGGGCGCCTGCTCAGCCCGCCTCGATCGCCTTGCGGATCCGCTTGGCCGAGACCTGGCCGCGGGTGCCCAGGCCCTGCGCGAACTGGGCCACGCGGAGCTCCTCCAGCAGCCACCCGACCTCGCGCAGCGCGGGTGACGGGCCGCCGTGGGCCTGCGCCGCGTCGAAGCGGACGCGGTAGGCCGCCTCGAGCTCGTTGATCGAGCGCATGCGGTCCAGGTCGCCCGGCACGATCGTGGGCAGCCGCTCCAGGCGGCGCGTGGCGCCGTTGAGGTAGCGAGCGACGTCGGGGAGGCGCGCGGCTCCCGCGGCGGCGACGAACCCCGGGTAGACGAGCCGGCCCATCTGGCGCGAGACGTCCAGGACGGCCGGCTGGACGGCGGCGCCGGTCATCGCCTCCAGCGCTCGCCGCACGCCGCACTCGGCCTCGAGCACGGCGACGACGCCGTCGACGATCTGCGCGGTCGTGGTCGTCAGCTCGCCGGCGATCGCGTCGCGCAGACGCGTGAAGCTCGCCTCGTCGAAGACCGGGCCGCCGTGGCGGGCCAGCAGCTCGTCCAGCGCGGCGGTCGTCGCGTCGGCCAGCACGCCGCCGACGGAGCCGTGCGGCGCGGTGGCCAGCGCGAGCTGGTCGGGCGTCGACAGACGCTGGGTGACCGCGCGCGCGGGCGCCGGGATCGTCAGCGCCAGCAGCCGCCGCGTGCCGGCCCACATCGCCGCGGCCTGCCCGGCGGGGGTGTCGAGGACGCGCACGCCGACCGTCTCCCCCTCGTCGGCCAGCGCCGGGTACGCCCGCACCGCGCCGCCGGTCCCGGGCGCCTCGACCTCGCGCTCGATCGTCCCGAAGGTCCACGTCGTCGAGCCCGTGCTCTCCAGCCCGGCGGTCGCCTCGGCCAGCTGCTCGCGCAGGGCGGGGCGCAGCTGCTCGCGCAGCGCCTCGAGGTCCTGGCCCTCGGCCAGCACCGCGCCGGTCGGGTCCTCGATGCGGAAGGTCATGTGCAGGTGCGCGGGCAGCCGGGCGAGGTCCCACTCCTCGGGCGCGACACGCACGCCCTTGAGCTCACCGAGCTGCTCGGCGACCTGGTCGACGATCGGCCCCTTGCGCGGGCGCAGGCGCTCCACGACCGCCGCCGCCGTGTCGGGCACCGGGACGAGGCGCTTGCGCTGCTCCTTGGGCAGGCCGCGCAGCAGCTCGGTCACCAGCTCGGCGCGGAAGGCGGGCACGAGCCAATCGAAGCCCGTCGCGCGCAGGCGGCCGAGGACGTCGAGCGGCACGTGGACGGTGACGCCGTCGTGCGCGCGGCCCGGCTCGAAGACGTAGGAGAGCTCGAGCTCCAGCTCGCCCTGCTTCCAGCTCTGCGGCCGGCCGGCACCACCCAGGGCGGCCGCCGCCTCGGGCTCGATCAGCAGCTCCTGGGTGAAGTTCAGCAGCTCGGGCCGCGTGCGCCGCTCGTCGCGCCACCAGCGGTCGAAGTCGGTCCCGGAGACGATCGACGCGGGGATCCGGGCGTCGTAGAAGGCGTAGCGGACGTCGTCGCCGACGAGGATGTTGCGCCGGCGGACGCGGTCCTCCAGCGCCTCGACCTCGTCGATCAGCTTCGCGTTGTCGTGGAAGAAGTGGTGGCGGGTCTCCCAGTCGCCCTCGACCAGACCGCGGCGGATGAACAGCTCACGCGAGGCGACCGGGTCGATCCGCCCGTAGGCGACGGTGCGCGCCGTGACGATCGGCAGCCCGTACAGCGTCACGCGCTCGGACGCCACCACGGCACCGCGCTTGCGATCCCAGCGCGGCTCGCCGTAGGAGCGCTTGAGCAGGTGCCCGGCGAGCGGCTCGATCCACGCCGGATCGATCCTCGCAGCGGTCCGCCCCCACAGCCGCGTCGTCTCGACGAGCTCGGCGGCCATGATCCACGTCGGCGGCTTCTTGATCAGCGTGCTGCCCGGGAACAGGGCGAAGCGGGCGTTGCGGGCGCCCTGGTACTCGATCCTCTTGGCCGCGTCCTTCAGCCCGATGTGCGACAGCAGGCCCGCGAGCAGCGCGATGTGGATCTGGTCCGGCTCGGCCGGCTGCTGGTTGAGCTCGATGTCGACCCCGCGGGCGGCAGCGCGCAGCTGCCCGGCGAGGTCCTGCCACTCGCGGACCCGCAGGTAGTGGAGGAACTCGGACTTCACGCGCTTGCGGAACTGGTTGTTGGACAGCTCGTGCTGGCGGTCGCGCAGGTAGCGCCACAGGTTCAGGTAGGCGAGGAAGTCCGAGGTCTCGTCCTTGAAGCGCGCGTGCTGCTGGTCGGCCTGGGCGCGCAGCTCCGACGGGCGCTCGCGCGGGTCCTGGATCGACAGCGCGGCCGCGATGACGATGACCTCGTCGGCGCACCCGAGCCGTCCCGCCTCGATGACCATGCGCGCGAGCCGCGGGTCGACGGGCAGCTGCGCGACGCGGCGGCCCAGCGGCGTGAGGACGTCGGCGTCGTCGAGCGCGCCGAGCTCGTGCAGGAGGTTGACGCCGTCGCGGATCTGGCGGCGGTCGGGCGGGTCCAGGAACGGGAAGTCCTCGATCGCTCCCAGCCCCGAGCTCGCCATCTGCAGGATCACCGAGGCGAGGTTGGTGCGCAGGATCTCCGGGTCGGTGTAGCGCGGGCGCTCGAGGAAGTCCTCCTCGGAGTACAGGCGGATGCAGATGCCGTCGGCGACGCGCCCGCAGCGGCCCTTGCGCTGGTCGGCCGAGGCCTGGGAGATCTCCTCGATCGGCAGCCGCTGGACCTTCAGCCGCGCGGAGTAGCGGCTGATGCGCGCGGTGCCCGGGTCGACGACGGTGCGGATGCCCGGGACCGTGAGCGAGGTCTCGGCGACGTTCGTGGCGAGCACGACGCGCCGGGGGCGCGCGGGGCCGGGTGGGGCGAAGACGCGGTTCTGCTCGGCGCTCGACAGCCGCGCATAGAGCGGCAGCACCTCGATCTTGTCGCGGAAGCGGCCGCTCAGCGCCTCGGCCGTGTCACGGATCTCGCGCTCCCCCGAGAGGAAGACGAGGACGTCACCCGGGGCGTCGCGCATCAGCTCCTGGACGGCGTCGCCGATCGCGTCGATCTGGTCGCGGTCATCGTCGGGCTGCTCCTCGGTCGCGAACGGGCGATAGCGGACCTCGACCGGGTACGTGCGACCGGAGACCTCGACGATCGGGGCGTCGCCGAAGTGCTCGGCGAAGCGCTCGGGGTCGATCGTCGCCGAGGTGATGATGACCTTCAGGTCGGGCCGCTGGGGCAGGATCGACTTGAGGTAGCCGAGCAGGAAGTCGATGTTCAGCGACCGCTCGTGGGCCTCGTCGACGATGATCGTGTCGTAGCGGCGCAGCAGCCGGTCGCGCTGGATCTCGGCCAGCAGCAGGCCGTCGGTCATGAGCCGCACGAGGGTGTCCTCGGAGGACCGGTCGTTGAAGCGCACCGAGTAGCCGACCGCGCCGCCCAGCGGCACGTCGAGCTCGTCGGCGATCCGCTGCGCGACGGTGCGGGCGGCCAGGCGCCGCGGCTGGGTGTGGCCGATCGTGCCGCGCACCCCGCGCCCGAGCTCCAGGCAGATCTTCGGCAGCTGCGTCGTCTTGCCCGAGCCGGTCTCGCCGGCGACGATGACGACCTGGTGGTCGCGGATCGCGGCGAGCAGGTCTGCGCGGCGCTCGCTGACGGGCAGCGACTCGTTGTACGTGATCGCCGGCACCGCCGCCTTGCGCCGGGCCACGCGCTCCTCGGCGCGGGCGAAGTCGGCGGCCAGCTGGTCGCCGTCCAGCTCCCGCGCGCGCTTGAGCTTGCGCCGCAGGCGATCCTCGTCGCGGAGCGTCAGCTCCCCGAGGCGGTCGCGCAGATCAGCGGTCACGGGCACCTACTGACGATAGGCCCGTCGCGCGGGGCCGGCCTCGCGCGCCGGCAGCGTCAGCAGACCGCGAGCGGGTGCTCGTCGGTGTGGGCCGCGAGCTCGCGGCGCAGCGCGACGAACGCGATGCCGCCGCCGATGAGCGGCAGCCAGAACAGGATCACGCGGTAGACGAGCACGGCCGCGGCGGCCGCGGCGGCCGGGGCGCCGAAGACGATCATCGCGCCGATCAGGCCGCCGTCGATGCCGCCGATGCCGCCCGGGATGGGCAGCAGGCCGCCGAGCTGGCCGATCAGGTAGCCCATGAGGATCGTGGTCAGCGAGACCGACGTGCCGAACGCGTGGAACGTGGCCCAGAGGACGGCGTTGTCCCACGCCCAGTAGCCGACCGCGCCGAGGATGATCAGCGGGTTGGGATGGCGCAGCGTCTCGATCGCCTCGGTGGTGCCGTGGATGAGCGCGTGGCGCGCGGCGCTGATGCCGCGGGCGACCCTGCTGGGGTCCTGCGCCGGGTCATCGCCCGGGCCGACGCGCGGCAGCAGCACGACGAGCACGATGACGAGCGTCGCGAGGACGGCGGGCCCGAGCGTGAGCCACAGCGGCTGGTCGGCGCGCACCAGGCCGAAGGCGAGCAGGTAGCCCAGGATGGCGACGGCGATGAAGTTGACCGAGCTCTTGATCAGGAAGAAGGCGACCGAGCGCCGCGCGATGCGCTCGGTCGCCATCCCGCCCTCGTGCAGCGCCCAGGCGCCGAGCGCGAGGCCGGCGGCGCCGCTGGCGGGGACGATGGAACCGGCGCCGAGCTCGGACCAGCCGATCTTCGACGCGAACGACCATGGCATCCGCGGGCAGAAGATCGGGCGGAACATCAGCACGTAGGAGAAGCACGACAGGCCCTCGAGCACGACCGCGAGGCCCACCCACGGCAGGCTGGCGTCGCGCAGCAGATGCCCGACCTCGCCGGTCCCCGGAGCGAGCACGAGGATCAGGACGACCACCGTCAGCAGGACGACGATCGGAGCGCCCTTGCGCAGGAGCTTTCGCGGCTCGAACTCGTCCGGGAGCGCCGCCAGCGGCCGGGATGCGGTCGCGTTCGCTGACGGCAGATGCTTCATGTCCTCAATTATTGCACCTATGGAAGATCAAACACCGGCGTCCCGGTGGCGCCGGCGCCGGTCGGCAGGAGGCCCCGACGGACGCGGCCCTAGAGCTCGAGCACGACCTTGCCGAGCGCCCCGCGCCCGTCGAGCACGTGCAGTGCCTGCGCCGCCTGCTCGAGCGGGAAGCGGTGGCCGACGAGCGGCTTGACGAACCCGTCGGCGGCCAGCTGGTGCAGCGCCGCGCCGATCTCCTGGTTGAGCTGGGGCTTGCCGATCACGTACGCGCCCCAGCCCGCGCCGACGACGTCGACGTTGTTCAGCAGCAGGCGGTTGACGCGCACCTCGGGGATCGAGCCGCCCGTGAACCCGACCACCACGAGGCGGCCCTCCTCCTTCAGCGAGCGCAGCGAGTCGGTGAAGCGATCGCCGCCGACCGGGTCCAGCACGACGTCGGCGCCGCCGAGCTCCTTGACCGCGTCCTTCCACGCGCTGTCGGAGCGCACGACCTCGTCCGCGCCGGCCTCGCGCGCGACGCGCTCCTTCTCCTGCGTGGAGACGACCCCGATCGTCCGGGCTCCCAGCCCCTTGGCCACCTGGATCGCGGCGGTGCCGACGCCGCCGGCGGCGCCGTGGACGAGCACCGTCTCGCCCTGCGCGAGGCGTCCCCGGATCTTCAGCGCGAAGTAGGCGGTGTGGTAGTTCAGGATCAGCGCCGCGCCCTGGGCGGCATCGAAGCCGTCGGGCAGCGGGAAGGTCAGGAACGCGGGCGCGACCGCGACCTCCGCCCAGCCGCCGAGCATCGGGAACGCGACGACGCGATCGCCGGCCTTCACCGACGCCGACTCCGGCGCACTGCGCACGACGCCCGCCACCTCGCTGCCCGGGACGAACGGCACGGGCGGCTTGATCTGGTACTCCCCGCGGGTCTGCAGCAGCTCGGGGAAGGCGACGCCGGTCGCCTCGACGTCGACCACCACGCCCTCGCCCGGGGTGAGGAAGTGCGACGGCTCGGGCTCCGGGACCTCGCCCACGGAGAGGGCCGAGTCGGGACCGGTGAGCTCGGTGATCTGGACGGCGCGCATCCGCGGCACGCTATCTGGGCATGTGCCCGGCCGAAAGCGAGGCGACGCGGGACGGGCTTGCGGCCGGGCACGCGCTGAGTACCGTGAGGGCCGATGACCGCCGGCGACGTCACCCCGCACCGCCACGGACCGCTCGTGCACGCGCACGCGGTGGCGGGTGGGCGATCCGCGCGCCACCGGCACGCGCTGGCGCCGTGGGCCTCGCGGGAGGTCGGCCCCGGTCGTCGAAGGCGCGGCGCTGCGGCGGCGACGGGGGCGACGACGACGGACCGCGCTGACCGCGCTGACCGCGGGCAGCCAGGAACGCACGAGCACGGGCACTCCCACGACGACGGCCATGGCCACAGCCACGGGCTCGTCGACGAGACGATCACGCGCTCGCGTACCGGTCTGCAGGCGGTCGGCTGGTCGCTGCTGCTGCTCGGGCTGACCGCGGCGGCGCAGGGGGTCGTCTACGCGCTGTCCGGAAGCGTGGCGCTGCTGGCCGACCTCATCCACAACGCCGGGGACGCCGCCACCGCGCTGCCCCTGGCCGTCGCCTTCCTGCTGCGCAGCGCGCGAGCCGAGCGCTGGGCCGGCCTCGCCGTCGTGGCAGCGATCTTCGTCAGCGCGTGCGTCGCGGGCTTCGAGGCGGTGTCGCGGCTCATCTCGCCGCACGAGCCCCGCGCCCTGGGCGCCCTCGCGCTCGCCGGCGCGGTCGGCTTCGCCGGCAACTGGGCGGCCGCGCTCGTCCGCACGCGCGCGGGCCGCCGGATCGACAGCCCCGCCCTCATCGCCGACGGCGCGCACGCGCGCGCCGACGCCTACGTCTCCCTCGCGGTCATCGCCAGCGCTGCCGTCGTCGCGATCGGCGTCCCGGTCGCCGACCCCCTCATCGGCCTGGCCATCACCGGCGTGATCCTGCGCATCACGCTGGTCTCCTGGCGCACGGTCCGGGCCGGTCGGCCCTGAGGGACGCGCGCACCGGCACCGACCAGCTCGCGCCCGACCGATGTCGGGCTAGGGCCCGACCATCCCGGACCCGTGCTCGGCCTCTTCGGCCTCGGCGAAGCGGGCGACCAGCTCGAAGAGCGGGGCTCCGAGGGCGTCGAGGCGGTCGATGCGCTCGCGCTCGCGCTGCGGGAGGTGGCCCTCGCTGTCGCGTGCGGCGACGTAGCGGCAGGCCGCCTCGGCCAGGAGCCTGGTCTGGGCGGCGGTGAGGGTGATCGGGCCGCCCGACGAGCTCGCGACGGTGTCGATCTCGTCGACGAGCGCGGCCAACGAGCGGTAGGCGAGGATCGCCTCGACCGACTCCAACGCCACGACCTGATGGTCGTGCGTGCGCTGCCAGGCGAGGGCGTCCGACAGCGCGCGGCCATCGGCGCCGGTGAGCAGCGCGCTGGCGACGATCTCCAGCGAACCGCCGGCGACGGGAAGCAGCTGGAGGTTCACCGATGCGAAGGACACGCCATCCATGTACCCAGAGTACGCCCAACCCGGACGAGCGGATGTCGGAGGTGTGAACCTTCTAGCCTGCCGCGCGCCATGTTGCTGCTGCTTCCGCCGTCGGAGGGCAAGGCCACCCCGCCTGCCGGACCGCCCGCCGATCTCGATCTGCTCGCCTTCTCCCCGGTCCTGGGACCCATCCGCGACCGCCTGGTCCGCGCCCTCGATCCGGGCATGCCCGAGGCGCCCGCCGCCCCCGCCGCGGAGGTCTACACCGGCGTCCTCTTCGCCCGGCTGGACCTCGCGACGCTGCCCCCGCGCGACGCCGGCCGCGAGGTGCTGATCGCCAGCGGACTGTGGGGCCTGGTCCGCCCCGCCGACCGCATCCCGGTCTACAAGCTCCCGATCACCGCCAAGGTGCCGCGCCTGCGCAAGACGCTCCCGGCCCTGTGGAAGCCGGCGATCGCCAAGGCGCTGCAGCCGCTCGACACGCCCGGCGAGCTCGTCGTCGACTGCCGCTCGGGCGGGTACGCCGCGGTCTGGCGACCCACCCGCGCCGCGCACCTCGCGATCCGTCCCCTGCGCGTCAACCCCGACGGCTCACGCCAGGCGATCTCCCACAACGCCAAGGCCGCGCGCGGGGACGTCGCCCGCGCGCTGCTGCGGGCGAGCACCACCGCCCGGACCCCGCAGGACGTCGCGGACATCGCCGCGCGGGCGGGCCACGAGATCGAGCTCACGGGCGCCGGCGTGGCATGGACCCTGGACGTGCTCGAGCGCTGAGACCCCGCCGCCGAGCTAGATATGGTCGACGTACAGGTCGACCATCGGCTCGGAGCCGATCACGTAGGCGTACTCGTCGAAGTCCGTGACGCCCTCCTCGCGCAGGACGTCCTCGCACAGGTACGTGTTCCCCGTGCACTCGCGGCTGTTGCGCGTCAGCACCGCGTAGGCGGCGTCGGCGTAGAGCTCGGGCTTGCGCGAGCGCTCCATCGCGACGTCCCCGCCGAGCAGGTTCTGCACCGCGGCGGTGGCGATCAGCGTCCGCGGCCACAGCGCGTTGGAGGCGATCCCCTCCTCCTTGAACTCCGCGGCGAAGCCGAGCGCGCACAGGCTCATCCCGTACTTGGCCAGCGTGTAGCCGATGTGCGGCCCGAGCCACTTCGGCTCGAGGCTGATCGGCGGCGACAGCGTGAGGATGTGCGGGTTCTCGGCCTGCTTCAGGTGCGGGATGCATGCGCGCGAGACGGTGAAGGTGCCGCGTACGTTGATCGCCTGCATCAGGTCGTAGCGCTTGAGCTCCAGCGCCTCGGTCCCCGACAGGTTGATCGCCGAGGCGTTGTTGACCGTGATGTCGATGCCGCCGAAGCGCCCGATCGTGCGCTCCACCGCGGCGGCGACCTGCTCCTCGTCGCGGATGTCCCCGACGATCGGCAGAGCCTGCCCACCGGCCGCCTCGATCTGCTCGGCGGCGGTGTAGACGGTGCCTTCGAGCTTGGGGTGCGGCTCGGCGGTCTTGGCGATCAGGGCGACGTTGGCGCCGTCGCGCGCCGCGCGCAGGGCGATGGCCAGGCCGATGCCCCGGCTGGCGCCGGAGATGAAGAGGGTCTTGCCGTTCAGGGGAGCGGACATGACGCGGCACCGTAATCCATC